>CANIXM010000131.1 GCA_947471245.1 Paludibacteraceae bacterium
ACACCAACGACCCATTGGCAGCAGCATTGCTACTAGAAATGTATATTCTATCTGGGTTGCCATCCGTAGTAATGGTATTGTTGACAATGAGTGAAGTGGCTACGGGAATGATGACCTTGTGAGTAGTGGCATTGATTAGGCTACCGATGGTTCTGTCAGCATCAAGCAGTAGATCATTAACTGCATTAGAACCATAGTTGGCCACAGTGGCGAAAACCACATCTGCCCCCGAAATAGGCACAGCGCCTGTTGTCCAGTTGCCACCCTTCGCCCAGTCTGTATCGATGGTCCCAATCCAAAAATTAGTTGGGGCATTGACAGTCATAGCGATAGCATTGGAAGTGGCTGGATTGTTGGTAGCGCAGGTTTCATTCGAAGTCACTACACAGGTTACTGACTCTCCATTGGCAGGAGTATAATTGAAGGTGGAACTATTTGTTCCTGCATTGACACCATTCACTTTCCACTGATAGCTTGGCGAGGAACCTCCATTGGTAGGAGTAGCGGTGTATAACACGCTAGCACCAGAGGTAACAGGGTTGGCTGATGCTACGATTGAAACACTAACGGGCATGCTTGGATTGACTGTCACATCCACAGTTTTAGTGTCGCGTAGTACTACATTGAAAGATAAATCGTCCAACGAAAAATCATTGCCACTAGCAGCCGTATTTTGATTCACCAAAGACAGGGTAAGTGAAGTACTTACACCTGAAGATGCATTATATTGAAATTTTTGCCAAATACAATTCGAATTAATTACAGTATATGGTGACCCGGCCAAAACCCCATTTACTGATAATTGAAGGATGGAAGGATTATCGACATGAACTGTCTGTACCCAATAGGAAAACACATAGTCTTGACCTGGCTGCACGGCTACCGTCTGCGACCAAACGGCTACACCTGCCACTGTTGAACCATTAATAACCATCTGCTTACCAGCTCCTGTGGTGTGGTCTCCACAATTGGCAAAAGCAGAGTGCGGGGTTTGAGGACTGTTTTCCACAGCATATTTTCCTTCAGACATATTTGGAGGCTTGGGCCCAACAAATGGATTATAACTACTTGTAAATCCTGTATTTCCAGCTTCAAAATCGCCATTCGTAATTAAATTTGTGGAGCTAAGCGTTGTACCAGTTACTGTGTATGTCCCACTCATAGCAGGTGTTACTCCTGTGAGTGTAGGGTTCTGACTGGTGGAGGTATAACCACTGGGACCTGTCCACGAATAGTCGGTAACTCCAACTCCGGTACTGGTGAGCGACACATTGTTGGTCTGGCAAAACGTACCCCCACCACCAGCGGTAATGATGGAAGGATTGACCAATCCATAGCAAATCACATTCACCGTGGTAGCACCTGTGGAAGTTGACACTATGTTTTCATTGTTGTATGTATCAACAGAAAGCCCTGCAATGAGACGAACATATATTGTGGTAACATTGACAACGCCACCAACCTGAGTCAAGGTGATGGGGGTGGATTGAAAACTAGCACCAGAAGTAGTTGAAATCTCATAATGAGTTGGGGGAGTGATCGTGATATTGGCAGACAAATCTGCACCACTCACCGTGAATGACTGTTGAGCGGATGGGCCATTACCCACATTATAACTAAAGCCAGAAATACTGGGCACAGAAGCAGTAATGGTAGGCACAGCCGATGCTGACAATGAAAAAATTGTCAGTAATAATAATAATTTGAGTTTCAATAAATTGTCTTTCTTGATTCTCATAATCGAATTTAACAGGTGCAAATTAAACTGGGAAATGCAGGCTTAATCAACAAAGATAAGCTAATAAATTGAACACAAATGATTTGCAATGTTAAATTTTCGAGACAAAACCACTAATAACTTACTCCTGTTAGTGCCTCTGAAGCTTTCCAAAGTTCGAATGATGTTTCCTTATGATGTGAGAGCTGATTAGACTGTACTTTAATGGGATAACCTTTCATTTCGTTAAACCCGTCGGGTCCATAATAATCAGCACCTTGCGCTTGAGGGTCAACGGCTGCTCTGATTTCTGGTAAAGCACCCATATCTGCTGGTTGTATAAATAGTTGCATAAGTGGTCGCAACAGTGATTGCACCCATTTCGGCGCTATGTGATCAAACAAGTGGGTGTCTGACACTCCAGGATGAGCTGCCACGGCAATGCAATCAATATTATTCACCTTCAAATAGCTGTCCAACTGATATGTAAACAAGAGATTAGCCAGTTTAGAGCGAGCGTATGACTTGAAGGGTGAATATCCACCATTTTCATATTGTAGGTTTGAGAAATCCATCACACCTGCCTTATGTGCCATGCTACTTACATTCACGATTCTGGACTTGGGCGTGGCTTTGATAATGTCCATCAGTTGTGCGGTAAGTGCAAAATGCCCAAGGTGATTGGTGCCCAACTGCATCTCCAAACCATCCTTCGTCTTGCTATAAGGCACCATCATGATGCCAGCGTTATTGAGCAATACATGCAACTGGCTGTACTTTTGCTTGAATTCGACAGTGAAACTTTTCACCGACTTCAAATCAGTCAAATCCAGTTTCATCACATCAATTTTGGCATGGGGTATCAGTTGTAGCAACTGCAGCTTTGCCTGTTCTGCCTTTTGAGCATTTCGTGACGCCATGATTACCTGAGCGTTTTTGGAAGCAAATGCTTCTACTGCGTGAAAACCAAGACCACTATTTCCACCGGTGACGATAATGGTTTTGCCAGTAAGATCTGGGACATTAGTTAATGTCCAATTGGAAGTTGAATTCATGATACTTAAAGGATTAGTGAATAAATGAGTTGACGAGTAGACAAGTAGACAAGTAAACAAGTAAACAATTTGTATAACTAAAGACTCTTAATTCCTAATTTTTGACTCTTGACTTTTGTCTTTTGTCTTATTAAACGTTTTTGTCGATTGTCACACTAGCATTGACTATCCGATGATGTGTAAAATATGACACGGCTAATATCATTAACACTACCAAAGGGAAAAAAGTCATGCCTCCAAATCCATCAACATGTGCATGACTGATGAATGCAAAGAAAAAATCAAAAGCAAAACCAGCATAAGCCCATTCCTTTATACGGATAGAAAGTGTGGGGATGATGAGTACGAGAGCTCCAAACACTTTGAAAATGGCTAACCACATTCCAAAGTAAGCAGGATATCCTAAATGACGAATACCATCTTTGGCCATTTCGGTCTGGGATGTAAAGGCGGGCATCACCCCTTCAAATAAAAAAATTAACACTGTACTGACCCAAAACATGATTTTAATAGCTTTCATACATACTAGATTTTGCGGTTTGATAATGCATTATTTGCATTTAAAACAGCCATTTGTATGGATTGTTTACACTCAGAAGTATATTCCATTAATTTTAACACATGAGTATTTTCTATGCAGTTACAAGGATTTTGCTAAAGGTAAAACAAGACTGGTTATCAAACGACTAGAGCTTTTAATAAGTCAAGAATCAAGACGCCGACAGACTGGAAGTGTTTTATGCAGCAGTTGAAAAAAACATCATCAACAAAGAGAACCTTAGCACCATGAACGTGTAATTTTCAGTGACTTACTATTTCCACATTAGTGGTTGTAAGACGTTAAAGAAAAACGTTTAACCACATAAGTTCTGGGTAGCGTTGAAAACTCCAATTTAATATCAGATAACTATGCAAATTGTAGCGTTGGTTATTTCCAGTAGGGAAATGATATTAATAGAAATATTGTGGACGTTGGCAGATTCAACTGGGAATGAATAAAGATAATTATTTTCTCTATTAAAATACATTCCCTACGTGAAATTTGTCACTTATAAAGAGTTATATAGGAAACAATTAGGAATAACAAGAAAAAGGAAAAATACACAAAAGACAAATACCTGTAGGTATTTTAAGATTTAAGACCCAATGACCAAGCTACAGTCATTATCAGCAATCCGAACTTTTGTGCCTTTTGTGGTTGAACATCTAATTTTCAGCAACTTGTCATAAGCATACCATAAACTAGGTACTATAAATGCCACAGAATTGGTATTGTATTCACTGGAAGAATGTGCTACCTTTGCAAAAGACAATGACAGACTTTTATCTAACAAATAATCAAACATCATCATGAGCACAATCAAAGTTAATGGCAAGGATCAAACACTCACTTCTGAAATTTCTATTTCGGAATTACTAGTCCAAAACAACGTAGCACAACCAGATATGGTAAGCATTCAAGTTAATGGAAAATTCATTAACAAGGAGGCTTATGCTTCTACTATTGTAAACCATGGCGACGAGGTAGATTTTCTTTATTTCATGGGCGGAGGACAGGATAATTAATAATTGATAATTAATAATTCGATTTAGGAGTAATAGGCAATATTCGGAGGTGCTACAAACATTTCCATTGATAATAAACAGGTTGCATCTACTCATATTTTGGATGACAAGACAACAATTTGATAATTAATAGAGGATGGATTTTACAGAAGAACAAATACAACGATATAGTCGTCACATCTTACTGTCTGATGTAGGTGTAGAGGGTCAAGAAAAGATTAGCAACGGCAAAGTATTAATCATCGGAGCTGGTGGATTGGGTGCACCCATTGCGCTATACTTAGCAGCTGCAGGAGTAGGCACTATTGGCATCATAGATGGCGACGTGGTGGATTTAAGCAATCTTCAACGCCAAGTGATACACTTTACTCCTGACGTGGACAAGCCAAAAGTGATTTCGGCCAAGGAGAAGATTAACCTCATCAATCCAGACGTAAAAGTCATCACGTACCAACAACTTTTCACTGCCGAAAATGCCTTTGATATCATCAAAGACTATGATTTCATAGTAGATGGCACGGATAATTTTCCTGTAAAATTTCTAATCAATGATGCCTGCGTGTTGGCAAAAAAGCCATTCTCACATGGAGGCATTCTGCGCTTTGAAGGTCAGACATTGACATACGTTCCTGGAGCTACGTGCTACCGTTGTCTGTTCCACTCACCTCCACCACCGAATGCAGTGCCTACTTGTTCGCAAGCAGGAGTACTCGGAGCTATAGCGGGTATGCTGGGTACGATACAAGCAGCTGAAGTACTCAAATACCTGACAGGCGTAGGCGATTTATTGACCAATAGATTATTGACTTTCAATGCCAAAACGATGGATTTCAGAACCATAAAATCCACACCTACGGAGACTTGTCCTGTGTGTGGAAACCATCCTACAGTAACGACACTGGTGGATTATGAACAAGCTACTTGTGAACTAAAAAGATAGGATTTTAATTTAGATTATATAGAGCCAAGATTATAGAACCAAGAATCAAGATATTGATTACATGACACTTTGACAATACAACTATCATTCA
The DNA here is from genome assembly GCA_947471245.1 of Paludibacteraceae bacterium. Classification (GTDB taxonomy): domain Bacteria; phylum Bacteroidota; class Bacteroidia; order Bacteroidales; family Paludibacteraceae; genus Paludibacter. The sequence continues at coordinate 5,370 of CANIXM010000131.1, forward strand.
AAAAAACAATTGCTGTTTGGATTGACCAATTATCAAGAAAAATTAAGCATAAATAAAATAAAGGAACTCATGGCAACACCAGAAATTACACTTGACCCTACCACCAAGAAACTATCCATCATTGGATTCAGTGGTGACTTTGACAAACTGGTAGCAGTTTTCACTTTAGCTACAGGTGCAGCAGCGGTAGGTTATGAAGTAAATCTATTTTTCACATTTTGGGGATTGGATGCCATCAAAATAAAGCAAGGTCGCAGTCCCGTAGGAAAAGGATTTTTACCAAAGGTATTTGGCATCTTCATGGGTGGACTGAAAAGCGCACCTGTAAGCCGCCTCAACTTTGGAGGCATCAGCCCCCAAATATTCCGTCATCTGATGCGTAAAAACAATGTGGCAACACTAGAAGAACTAGTAGAGGCAGCCAAAGCACTAGAAGTCAATTTCTACGCTTGTGAAATGGCTATGCACATATTGGGCATTGGCAAAGAAGATCTCATCCCCGAAGTAAAAGAAGTACTGGGAGTAGCCAGCTTTTTGAAAATGTCCGAAAATGGACAAACACTATTTATCTAATATCGCGAA
>CANIXM010000132.1 GCA_947471245.1 Paludibacteraceae bacterium
AAAAGCTGACAGAGTTCGTGAGAAATGAATATGCTACAAAGCGTATTTATCCTCCAGCTTCACTTATTTTTCAGGCTTTTGATCAATGTCCAATAGACCAAGTAAAAGTGGTCATTATTGGTCAAGACCCCTATCACGGTGATGGACAAGCGCATGGACTATGCTTCTCCGTAAATGATGGTGTGGCATTTCCACCTTCGTTATTGAATATATTTAAGGAAATAGAGCGTGACTTTGGACAACCAATCCCCCTAAGTGGCAACCTTACACGCTGGGCAGCACAAGGCGTATTACTACTCAATGCTACGCTCACTGTTCAAGCTCACACAGCGGGATCGCACCAAGGAAAAGGCTGGGAAACATTCACCGATGCTGTAATCCATGAATTATCAACACAACGTGAGAATGTCGTATTTCTCCTCTGGGGATCCTACGCCCAAAAGAAAGGTGCTCTTATAGACCCCAATCGCCACCACATCCTAAAATCGGTACACCCCTCTCCCCTATCCGCCTACCGTGGATTTATTGGCAACAATCATTTTTCGTTAGCAAATAAATACCTGCGTGAAAAAGGATTGGATGAGATAGTGTGGTAAAAATCATCTCTATAACACCATAGTAGTGTATCCGACAATTGAATCATAATTAAACCACATGGGACACATCAAGCTAATTATTAAAAACAAAGGACACATAGTTTTCCTTAACTAATAAACTTAATATGTTCAAAGTGCTATATAGAATTCTTATGTGGCTTTTGTGGTTAATAATTTCGCCTTTGGTTTTACCCATCTAATTCGTTATAGAATCTTTTTTTTTCAAAGCCAACCAAAGGTTTTTAATATTAATGGTGAAAGTGGCTTTGGCATATTGTCGATTTAATTGATTTGAATCATCAAGGAAAATAAATCGATGTCCATAACCAATCTTGGCTCTGAGCCAAGTATTAAAATCGTAGTTGAGGTTTAGCCCTAGTTCAAAAGGAATGAAGTTAACTTTTCCTTTATTCATAAATTCGTTATCGGGTGGACCAATAATTTGGAAATAATTAAATCCATATCCTGTCTGAACGTAAGTAGTAAGACTAAACTTTTGCAAACGAAAGAAATCAAACTCATGTCCCACCGTCAAAAATGCCAAATGGTTGATGGTGCTAATGCGTGATCGCCTAGATTGATGAACAACGGCAAAGGGTGTCCCACTGATGCCGATTTTAAACTTCATCTTGCCTCCAAATCCCACACCTGTATAAACTCCGTTGATAATAGCAAATTCATCGTTGATATGGGTATATCTATTGTCAAGACCGTAGATAATTTCAGCCTTTTCATGCAGTGTGTGTATGGGATGATATAGGGTCTGAGCTGAAAATTTAACAGTCATCAGGCTAAATACAACAATGAAAAACTTCACAATTGCATTTTGTTCAAGTGATAGAATGGCAAAATTAGAAGGCTTCATACTTAAATAGTACTTAGATTTTATGACAAGGTTGATTTTCTGGTAAATATTGACATAAAATTCAACGATACTCCTTTTTACACGTTCTCTGTTGATTATTGCCTACATTCAGTCACTCAATGCATCTAGCATCAGGGGTATCTCACTGTCCATTATCCCAATAAACGAAAGTATTTCTGCATCAGCGTTGAATTGTTGCAAAAAAACGTCCATTTTACCACCATTCAATGCTTTATTTTGACGATAAAAGTCCACTGCATGCTTCATTCTTTTTTGACTCCATGCCACATGAGCGGCATGCATATAGTCAGTGGCATTGGGTTCACTGGTGAGAACTTTGCCTAAATAGTAGTCAGCTTTAGCCATGTTTCCAGCCAGTAAGGCACACCTGATAATGGGTCGCCAAGCTTTGACTTCCTCTCCAAATTCGGCCTCTAGCTGAAAGTATATTTTCAACGCTTCTTCATTTCTTCCAAGCTGTGCCAAGCAACTTGCCATTTGAAACAAAACACCCTTTTGGTTAGGTTTTAAGTAGTTGGCGTGCTGATAGTTTTCAAGGGCTTGTTGGTAATTACCCAGTTGTTTGGAGCAATATCCCATTTTTTTCACCGTCCAAAAATCATCAGGTGCTATCATTTCAGCACGTTGATAGGTTTCCAGAGCTAATTTCATATCGCCAATTTGCTGATAAGCATATCCGAGCTTTTGCATCAGAGCGGCATCAAGCTTTGAGGACTTATGGACGCGAAGCATCAATTCAATGGATGCAGCAAAATGCCCTTTAATAAAGTAATAATCTGCTACACTGGAAATTAAATCTTTCTTAATAGCCATTAATTCAAACAAGTGCGAATGGTGCAAACTTAATGAATAATCAAACACATTATCAAAGTCTGATTTATGAGGAAAGAGATTAAAAAATCTGTATAAATCTTGAATGTATTGTTTAGAGATGTTTTTTTCGACCACATCAGGAGTCAATAATGCTTCTTCTTTATTGATTTCATCCAATTGCTCAGCCTCAGAGGTGAAATTATTCAATAGATTTGTACTTGCCGTTTCTGGCATTTGAAGAATTGTAAAGCAAAAAGAGTATTTGTCCGAATTGCACATTTGCTTATTATTCACAAATGCAGATATCAGTGAGCTATTCCCCGATTTCACCAGTTGAGAAATGGCAGAATGATTGGAGTCAAAGGGCATGAACCAATTTGAAAATTCCCTAAAGAACGGAAAGTTTTTCAGCATTGCAAAAGTACTCATGTACACATCTGCACCCTCTTGTTGTAGATCGGTGAGCTCCTTGAGTGTGTTCTTTAGCCCACTTTTTTCAAGCATTTCTTCCCATGCCATGTTTTCATCCTCCCCTTCATCATGAGCCATATTACTATCTGATTTCAATTTATCTGATAGAAAAGGACTTATTTTCATCATCTCAGGAAGAATCTCTTCTTTCATTCGTTTTGAAAGATTTTCTGTTTCGGCAGTGGCAATGATTTGGATGATGATCTGCTGAAGGTTTCTCACTATAGTCTGATCGTCACAGATCAAAGTCAAACGATTTTTTAGAGTTGCAAAAAATGGCAGAAAATCATTGTATTTGGCAAGTACAAAAACCAGCCCCACCAAGGCACGTTGTTTCACCTCTGTATCATGTGACACCACTGCATCTAACAGTAAGTTCAACTTCTTTTCATCAAACATTCGGCACAAATTGAGGGTGAGTGCAGATATGATGAGTAATTTTTCAACTTTACCAGGGTAATCTGAACTTAAAATTTCATTGTGTAGTTTTTGTTCCGAATCATTCAACTTTGATGACAAAAAGAAAACACCAAAAAGTTCGGGTAAAATCGATTCAAAATTTGCCCTTATCCTTCTTAATTCTATCTGATGATTGTCAGCTGAAGACTTTAGCAGGCTGGACTGATTGTGAAAGTATAACAGAGCATTGAATAGTTCGGTGCAGCTTTTGTAGCGTTTGGTATGGTTGAAAAAACGTTTGGTGGTGTATTGATAATCGGATGAGTTTTGGGTAAAAACCTCCTCCTTCAATTCGGCATTAAGCACAAACAGTTTTGAGGCAATGGAGTTATAGACTTCTACACGGTTTGGGTCTTCAGTACCTAAGATATAATACTGTAATAGTAAATTGTAGTGTTGGTTCAATTCTTCCAGTTTATCAGCATAGATGAGCAATTGCGATTCAGTAACAATCAGCGACGCCATTTCTATAGCTCTTTTAAGCTGTTTGTCCAACAAATGCTGATTCACAGCGTTGGAAGCGACAAAAATTTGATCTAGATTCATTGGGGGTCTTAGGAGATGGATTGTTGCAAGGTCAATTTAAAAGTGCGGTAAATTAAAACACGAGCCCATTCTTGAGTAGTCGTTCGGTTCAATTAAGCTATTGGGTACAGTCTAACAATTGATAAATCGAGCTATTAGCAAGATAGAATATGCTATGATTATAACTTAATTTGTTTTCCAAAACTTAGTATCAAGTTTCAAGTTTCTGGCAGTTCACAAAATGGATGTCAAACTCTGTTTGTTCTCAAAAAACACTTCTATCATTCTATAGTTCAACCCAAAAATACTTCTTCGTCAAATCTATTCTAAAACAAGTGTTCATTCTTATGATAGTTCTAACCTATTTTGCTGATTCTTTTCAGTCTTTCTTCGTCGATGATTTTCAATTTTCGACCATCCATTGCGATAACATGCTCATTTGCAAAATTTGACAGTGTTCGGATGGCATTGGAAGTTGTCATGTTGGATAAATTGGCCAAATCTTCTCGTGACAAATAAATACTAATGGTGGCTCCATCTTCTTCAAGTCCGTAGTTTTTCTTTAAAAACAGTAATGCTTCAGCCAGCCTACCACGAATGTGTTTTTGAGTAAGATTGACAGTACGAGCATCTGAGGCAGCAAGGTCGGTTGACAATTCTTCAAGAAATCGGTAACAAAAAGCATTGTTATGTCTTAATATTGACAGAAAAATATCCGCTTTTATCATATAAATAACCGAATCTTCAAAGGCAGAAACATTGGTGCTGTACACATCATTGGCAATGATACCTCTGTAGCTAAAATGTTCCCCTGGACGGAGCATTCTGATGATTTGGTTTCTTCCGCCGACTCCTTCTTTCGTAACTTTCACCTTACCCATTGCCAATATCATCATGTGTGTAGGTCGTTCGCCCTCAATTTGAATCATCTCGTTTTTCTTGAAATGATGTACGGAGTAATTATTACGTACAAATTGCCTTTCGTCTGGCGTAAGAACATCCCAAACAGAGAAAACCTCATCAATAGGTTTGAGTTCTGAAATGTACTTTTTCGTCATAGCTGATTATGGAAATATGTTTGAAAACAATGTTTTATAGCACAAATTTAGTAATTAAAATGAAAATCCAATAATCAAGTTTAAAAAAAACATCATTTATTCAATTAAAACATTGGATTTAATAATTATTTGGATTTCGAAATGTTTTTTATCATATTGATTTCTTGTCTGCTGTCAGATTATTAACTCGTTAATATAAAAGATTTTCTTATTTTTGTAGGGTCAAAGTTGTTGCGAATATTCAAATTATATGATTGGATAGCAAACTTACGACATTCAAGATTTCACACTACTTAATTTTCATATCAATGAAACAAATCATCCTCATTTTCACTTTTTTAGTCACAATTTTTTCAATCCACTCACAAGACTTGCCCCCTATTAGTGATTCTGCCCGATTCAGCATTCTTACCTGTTCACCAGGTGAAGAGGTGTATTCAAAGTTTGGCCATACTGGTTTGCGAGTAACAGACATGACTACAAATGTAGATCTGGTATTTAATTATGGGATATTTGATTTCAATACGGATAATTTCATTCTCAAATTTGTTGCAGGTGAAACGGACTACCTGCTCGGGGTGTATCCCACTGATTCATTTCTTGCTGAATATGCGTTGGAGAATCGTATAGTGGGAGAGCAAGTTCTTAATTTAACAGTGGCAGAAAAGCGCAAACTATACCATGCTTTGAAAGTGAATTATTTGCCTGAAAACAAGGTGTATCGCTATAATTTTGTATTTGACAACTGTGCCACTCGTCCGTTTTTAAAGACGATGGAGTCAATTGATGGTGTTATCAACTTCGATGAGATGGGAGAAAACAAGTCATTTAGAACATGGATATCTGAATACACTGGCGAATTTTCATGGACGCAATTTGGTATAGATTTAATTTTTGGACAAGATGCAGATCAATGTCCTTCACAAAAAGAGAGTATCTTTCTTCCAGATGTTTTGGCTTCAGAGTTGCAAACAGCGACCATCATTTCCAAATCTGGTGGCACTAGAAAAATGGTTTCAGAGCATTCAAATTTAGTGGCAAAACAACCCACAGATGATCATCCAAACGATGCTCTTATTTCTCCACTTTTTCTAAATATTTTAATTTTGGTATTGGGGATTTTAGTCACCATTTATGGTGGGA
>CANIXM010000133.1 GCA_947471245.1 Paludibacteraceae bacterium
AAATTGGTGCGTCTTATTTCATCAACTTTGGCGTAAAATGTGAGTGCAAAATTTTTCTCATTAATAACATCGGTGTATTTTTCTTGTACTGCGCCACGGGTATCCTGTTCATACTTAGATTCTGTCTCGTTGTCTTCTAGATTCTGAGCTGCAAATCGATTGAATAAACTGATGTTACTGCTTTTGGCTTTGGTGGGAACAGTGCTGGCTATTTGAGAATTGGATAAAGCTTTCTTGTCTCTTTTGATATTATCCTTGTTAGCATCTAGTTTACTTGCCGTAAACCGATAACGGAATGCTTCTTTCGTATTGCCAATAGCTTCGTAGGCTTCAGCTAACGAATAATATGCAGGAAGGTAGTTTGGGTACTTCTCAACTATTAGATGAAACTCCTTAATGGCACTTCGTTTGTCGCCAAGTGTACTTTGTAGCATTGCTTTTCTAAGTCTTGCCTCAATATTGGTCGAATCAAATGCAAGCACCTGTTCAAAGTCATTAAGTGCATTGTTGTTGTCACCCAGTGAAGCGCGAAGAATTCCCCGATTGAAATAGGCAGTTGGATTTTTCTTGTCAATTTTTATAGCATCATTGTAGTCGGCAATTGCTTGGTTGTATTTCTTATTATCCATATTGAGGATGCCACGGTTGATGTAATCACCGATGTTTGTTGATTTTCTTGCAATGGCCTGATTATAATCGCTTAATGCTCCTTCATGATCCTTTTTAAGCATCCGAATATAGGCACGGGCACTCCACCCATTTGCGCTAATACTATCTGATTTAAGATATTGGTTGAAACAGTTTTCAGCTTTTATGGTATCTTTTATTGAAAGTAGTATTCTGCCTTGTTCAAAAAATACAGCATATTTCTTCGGATTGAGTTTTTTGTATTGTTCTAGGTCTGAGAGTGCCCCTTCATAATCTTTGTTTAGTTCACGTGCTTCCACGCGGTTCATCAGATAGAACGAATTATTTGGACCAAATTCCAGTGCTTTAGTGAAATCAGCAATAGCTTCTGGAAGAAACTCAAGTTTTCTTCTTGCAAATCCTCTTGCATAATATGCTTGGGCTAAAAATGGATTAAGTTTTAAGGCTTCTGTGCAATCTTGATCAGCACTGACATAGTCTCCCAGTTGAATTTTTGCTATAGCCCTAAGCAGGTAGGGTTCATGGAGGTATGGTTTGATTTTGATTACTTGATTGAAGTATTGAATAGAAAGTACATAATCCTCAAAATACAATGCATTTTGACCAATGGCCAAAATGCGTTCTGTATTTAATTGAGCAAAAGCAATGTTCTGAAATAAAATACAAATGAATATGAGTAGTTTCTTTTTCAATTAATTCTTTTTAGTAGCGGTACTTTCAGTAACCGGTGCAGGTGCTTCACCACCACAACCTTGGTTAGGATTAAAAGAACTTGGAACCTCAAATTGTTCATTGGCCGAATATCCTAAATCAGGGTCTGCCAATACTCTTTTCATATAAAGTGCCCAAATGGGTAAAGCCATTGCAGCTCCTTGTCCTTCAGAAATGTTATCGAAGTGAATAGATCTATCCTCACCACCAACCCATGCACCAGACACCAGTGATGGGGTATAGCCCATAAACCAACCATCAGAGTTGTTTTGCGTTGTTCCTGTTTTTCCACCCATAGGCATGGTAAGTCCGAATCTATTTCTAATGCGTGATCCAGTACCACCATCAATAACAGCACGCATGATGTATATCATTTTGTTTGCTGTCTCTTGGCTGAAAATCTCGTGCATTTGGGGATTAAATTTCTTGATTACATTACCGTTGGCATCCTCTATGCGGGTTACAAATAAAGGTTCCACTCTGATTCCTTTATTGGGGAATGCAGTGTAGGCTTGTACCATCTCAGCAATTGATATTTCACAAGGTCCGAGGCAGAGTGAAACAACTGGGTCTAGTTTAGATCTAATACCAAACGAACGCATTAATTTCACCAAAGATTCAGGTGTAAACTGGCTCATAAGGTATGCTGAAACCCAGTTGTTGGAATTTGCAAGTCCCCATTTCAAAGTTACAGTTTCGCCAATGTGATCTTTTGATACATTTTTTGGAGTCCATTTTTCTCCGGTGCCAGTGGTAAGTGTAATGGGTTGTAAGACAGTCTTGTCGCAAGGCCACATTCCTTCTTCCATTGCCAGTGTGTAAAGGTAGGGTTTAACAGTTGATCCCACTTGTCTTCGACCTACGCTAACCATGTCGTATTGAAACTGTGCAAAATTAGGACCTCCCACGTAAGCTTTGACCCATCCCGAATGTGGGTCCATTGACATAAATCCACATCTTAAGTAATGTTTGTGATATCGGATAGAATCCATCGGTGACATCACCGTGTCAATGATGCCATTGTAAGAAAATACTTGCATCTCTATCCGTTGACGAAAAGCATTTTCTATTTCTACATCCGAAGCCTCTTCTGCTTTCATTTTCAGGTATCGTTCGGATTGTTTCATAGAACGATTCATAATGTCATTTATTTCATTTGCTGAAACATTTCTTGCAAAAGGTGCGTAACTCCTTTTGCGTTTTTCTTTGAAGAAAGTGGCTTGAATCTCTTTCATGTGTTCCTCTACAGCCTCTTCGGCATATCGCTGCATACGAGAGTCAATGGTGGTGTATATCTTTAACCCATCAGTGTAAATGTTATAGGGTGTTCCATCTGCCTTTTTGTTTTTTACACAAAAACCATAAAGAGGGTTATTTTCCCACATCCACTTGTCATCCTCATATTTATCTTGTTGCCAACTAGCATAATTGCTTTTGTCTGGTTCAGTTGCTATCAAAATGCTTCTGAGGTATTCTCTGAAATAGGTCGCAGTACCAAGTCGGTGGTCTACTTTCTGATACTTTAGTGTAAGTGGAATTACTTTGAGTGAATCATATTGACGATCAGTGATAAAGTCGGCTTTACGCATTTGATTGAGAACCACGTTTCTGCGTTGCTTCGTTCTTTCGTTATATCTTACAGGATTAAAGTACGATGGGTTTTTGCACATTCCAATTAATGTGGCTGCTTCTTCGATTTTCAGTTTGGCAGGTGAGGTGCTGAAGTAAATTTGCGCAGCAGATTTAATCCCTACGGCATTGTTTAGAAAATCAAATTGGTTAAGGTACATCGCCAATATTTCTTCCTTGGTGTAAAGCCTTTCTAGATCAACAGAGATTACCCATTCAATGGGTTTTTGAAGGGCACGTTGAATGGCATTTTCAGCCACAGGTGAGTATAATTGTTTGGCTAGCTGTTGTGTGATGGTACTTCCACCTCCCGAACTTTTGCGATGAAAAATGCCTCGAAGGATAAACGATCTAGTCAGTGCTCTACCATCTATGCCTGAATGATCATAGTACCGAACATCTTCAGTGGCAATAAGCGCATTTGTGACATTTGGTGATATTTCATTGTAATGAACACCAACTCTGTTTTCTTTGTTGAAAAAGTATCTTCCAATCAACTGTAAATCTGACGAGTAGATTTCGGTAGCATATTTACTTTTAGGGTTTTGCAACTCGTCAATAGGAGGCAGGTAGCCTATCCATCCTATTGAGATTAGAAAGAAAAGTAGACTGACTGTGAGTAACCCAAAACCGAAAAGTAACCAAAAATACAGTAGAAACTTAGACCGAATATTTTTGTTCTTATTAGTGTTTTCCATGCTTTATACAAGATGATTTTATGACGCAAAAGTACGATATATTTTTGAAATTTTTTCATACTCAATAAAGAGAATCAAACACAATCAATTTACGCCATCATTGCATCAACTAGAACCGAATTTGAGACCATTATTCCATTGATACTTAGCGTATATATGTCATTTTCTTCAATGACTAATCCATTTTTAATGTGATTTTCAATGGATTTTAGAAAATGACTTGCGTATTTTGGTCCAAATTCGTTTTGAATTTTATTCAGGTTTGCTCCATTAGCTGTGCGCAATGACACCATTACGTAGTCGTTGTACATATTGTCAGTGGTCAAAACCTCAACCTCAAAGAATTTGTCCATTTTTTGCATTGCCTTTACATATTCTTCCGTATTAGAAATATTCCACTGTCTTGATTTTTCGTCATAAGAATGTGCGGAAGGACCAATTCCGAGATATTTTTCACCTTTCCAATAAGACGAATTGTGCTTAGATTGCAACCCATTTTTGCAAAAATTAGATATTTCATATCTATCATAACCGTGTTTGGACATTTCGTCAATTGTAATAAGATACATTTCGTTCATGGTTTCATCGTCCAAGTTTGGGCTAATCCCCTGCTTTCGTTCTACCCAAAGTTTTGTGCCCTCTTCATAGGTCAAACCATATATTGAAATGTGTTGAACATCCAATTCAAAAGCCTGTAGTAAATTAGATTTCCATTCATCAATGGTCTGATTAGGCAGTCCATAGATCAAATCAATACTAATATTTTCAAAACCTGCACTTTTGGCATTTTGTACAGCCTGAATAGCTTGTTGTCCAGTGTGTCGTCTGTTTACTTTTTTTAAGTCCCTATCAATTAATGATTGAATACCAATACTTATTCTATTGAATGGAAGTTTTCTAATTCCTTCAAGATATTCGATAGAAAGGTCGTCAGGATTTGCTTCAAATGTAATTTCAGCATCGGTTGAAATGGTATGAAAGCTAGAAATATTTTTAAAAAACCTCTCAAAATCACTTTGGGTAATAATACTAGGCGTTCCACCTCCGAAATAGATGGTGTCAATGATTTCATTCCCCAAATAATCCTTTCTATATTCAATTTCTTTCAATGCGGCATCAACAAACGAGGGTACTAATTTTGGAGCAATTTGAGTATAAAAGTCGCAATAAGTGCATCTTTTTCTACAAAAGGGTATGTGAATGTAAATTCCAGCCATTGATAAGTTTTTAGAATTCAAATGATTGAGAAATAATCATGAAATTTCATGAATTATATTTTACAAAAATACTACAAATAGTTTGTTCTTTACGAAAAATGGAGTATCTTTGCACTCGCTTTTCAGATATGATAAAGCAACGGGGTGTAGCGCAGTCCGGTTAGCGCACCTGCTTTGGGAGCAGGGGGTCGTGGGTTCGAATCCCGCTACCCCGACTTGAAAATCAGCCACTTACAGTAAAATGTATGTGGCTGATTTTGTTTCTATACATTTTTCTATACATTTTTTTTAATTGAAAAATAAATAGAAAACATATAGAAAATTAATAGTAACAATGATTTCAGAAACTGCTACGACTAGAAATCTTCTACAATTCCTTCCATACAATCATTTCTTTAGTTCTTAGCTGTCATATTTACAACCCTGCAACATCTGATTATCAATCGTCCAAAATAATTGGCGAAATTGTTTTATTTCCTCGGTAACTATGGTAATGAAATGATCCCTTCATCCAAATTATTGATATTATCTATCAGAATCTGTACATAACCATCAACAGCGTTCTCTGTTTTATAAAGTTTCATGTCAAATATGTGCAGTTTACTTCCATTTATACTATTTTACTCTGAAATTCAATTAGTATATTGTATTAATAAACAATAACTTAGCATAAGAATTTAACGTGAATTTTTTAATAATTTAATAAAAAAAATAGGAGGTATTATCATGGCACGTCAACTAGGACATGTAAACTATGGTGGCACAATTGGACAAATCCGCCACTTCAAAATAAAGGGTTTGAATGGTAATTTTGCAGGTCTGAAAGGCGGAGCAACCGCCGAACAAATCAAAAATGATGCTGCATTTGTAAGGACACGTGAAAACATGAATGAGTTCGGTGGATGTGCTCATGCTGCTCGTTCGGTGCGTGTGGGATTGAACTCTTTGATGAAGCAAATGAGTGATGCTCAGCTGACAGGTCGTCTTACAGGTATAATGAAGAAAACCAATTTGGAAGACCAATCAGAAGCTCGTGGTGT
>CANIXM010000134.1 GCA_947471245.1 Paludibacteraceae bacterium
CACTTTATTGCTTTAAGTTTTATAAGCTTATCAAGCGTTATTTGTTTCGACTCGCCTAAACTGTTATCTATTGTTCTTGCGCTTAAAACATAAAATTCCCACTGATTTGTATTCAACGGATTTAAGGTTTCTTGGTCTTTATGTGCAAGCAATGCAAATACATACACATCGGCTTGTCTTTTTCTCTCTTTATCGTAAATATTTTCCTTATAGTCCCACGCAAAAGTTTTAGGAATATTAAAGATTGGTTTAGAATAATCTTTCTGCTTCCACGATTGTAAATAAGCTGACGATTTCACTTCTACTTTTGTTCCGTTTTCTAATTCCAAATCATAAGCATCCCAACTAATCCTTGTTTTGTTATCAACTCCACAAGCTAATGCAACAAGGTATTCTGCAAGATTCCCTCTTTCAGTATTTCCAATAATATCAGAATATGCCCATTGCCAAAAGTCAATCAAGTTTCTTTTCTTACTTTGAGAAACTATCTCTTCTAGTCCTGTTTTTCTTGTGAATTCTATAGCTTCTAATGTCATAAACTATCTTGTTAACGAAAATCATTTTGCCCCTAACGGTTTCGAGCTTGGCGAAGGTGGCGATTTCAGAGACGAAAACTGTCTGCCACCACTGAACTTGACACGAAGCACAAAGCTTGATTTAACCACTTAACCGCCAATTTCTTGTAGGTGCTGTTATCGGCTGTTCTTCTGTCCGTCAGCATGTTAGGCTTCATAAAGTTTTTTAAACACACTGACAATTATGTCTTCGTTCTTGTCCTTGCTATTTACTGTGCTTGTCAATGTTGCTGAAAGTCCCAAAATTGCACTTGCAATAAGGAGTGGTGCTGAAACAACTGTGATTGCAGCCACTAAGGTTATAGCACCACCACCGACACTACAAGCAATTGTTGCTTTCTTAGCCAAGTCTCTAAAATCAATTTTGTTTTTCTCTTCTATTTCCTTTACTAAAGTTGTTTGTATGCTTTCTATATTGTTTTGTGCATTCATAGAACCACCACTCGTAATTTGTGCTAAATACTTTGAGTAAAAATCTTTGTTGGCTGATACTATTTCAAAATACTTGCTCAAAGGAATATCTAAAGCAACTTTCAATTCTGTTTCATTCAATAGTTTTTCCGAAAGTAAAGCTCCTAAAATTCCTGCATAAGCGTATGCACCACCATCTTTGCCAATAGCGTCAACATTGTCAATTTGAGAGTTTATTATTGAAGAATAAACAGTTTGAGATTCGGCAATTGTGTATGGATGCAGTTGACATTTTTTTGTTATTGACAACATGTTTAGCAAACTCATTAGGTCAAATGATATTTCTGTCCTACTTGCTACCTCGCTGATAATTTTTTTTGATTCAGAATTCCAAGTGAAAGGATTTGGAATAATTACAATTCTGCCTGCTTCGGCTAATGGAAGCGTGTTAACTAATGAACTGGCAATTACTCCCAAATGGCGAAGATTTATTTCACTAGGTTCTTTCCTGAAAAGAAGCCGTTCAAATAAATAATCTGTCAGCACTACACGGTCACCTAATAAAAAGCCAATTTTTAAAGCGGCATCCAACTCATTGATAAGACCAAATAAACCTGACTGTATTTTTGCATCGTGTTTTTTTTCAAGTAATTCAATTGCACTATTTGAAGTACTCCAAATTTGTTGAAGTTCTTTTTTGAGATCTACAATGTCATTAGTTGTAATGCTATCAGGAAAGTATAGAGCATTACCATTAGCATCAAACTCAATTTTCAAATTGGATTTAACAGCTTTTATATAGTCAATTGTAAATTGGTTGTAGTGCATTTTAAATCTTTAGTAAAATGTGTAATTGCATTTACACTTTATCATTTCCTTTAATCTTGTGTCTGCTATAACCTGCTTGTCTTTTTCAAGGGATGAAATATATTTATTGATTTCATCAAGTCGTTTAAATTTTTCAACCTGTGCCTTTACTACACATCCAATTGCTTCAAAGTCCTGTTTGTAATTGTCTTTAACCTCAACAGCTATTGCAAAGTCCAAAACCGCTTTTAATACATCGTCAGGAATTCTGTGGTTGCACATTTTTTTAAAATGAGCCATATCGTCCCCCCACAAAATACCAACTGTGGTGTCAAGCGAAATAATTATATGCTTCCAATAAGTCGGCTCGCTAATTTCCCACAAGTAGTCAATGTATTCTGAAATATAATCTTCTTGGAATTTTCTGTTGTTAACCTTGCGATATATTTCAGAGTCGGTCATTGACTCTACAATTATTTTTGCGTCTTCGGGCTGAAGTTCCTCTAAAGCATGATGCAAATTTTCTGTCCAGTCTGGCTTCATAAGTTCCATTTTTGTCTCTTTAAGTTCTTTGTCATTCATTTTTTGTCAATTTGTTTTATGTCTGTCGGTTCATGGTTTCATGGTCGTCATAGAATAGCCGATAACGTTCGAGGCTATAAAACGTAGGGGTATTCGGGCTTGCGAATGTATCAACCAATACAAGCTTTTCTAGCGGGCTAAAATGTTGCCTAACCACTTAAACCCCTATATTTTATGAGCCTTTGTTGGGCAAATTTATTTTTTTTCAAATTCTTTCAATAAAACCTCATTTAGAGCTGCATCAGAATCATTTTTTGATTTAATATCTGAATATTGTCTAAATTCAATACTCTTTTTCAAAATCCTAATCCCCTCGATTATTTCAATCTTATTATCGTTGTGCAAAACACCTGGAATTAATGAGAACGAATTGAAAAGATTGAATCTTTCTTTAAATATTTTCAAATTCTGAGATGATGGTGAAGGGTTCATTCTATGTATCCTACTAACCAACATCATTAAATCTACATTGAAATCTTTTTTCTCGGATTCAACTCTTTTTACAATATTTTCAGGATATGAACTTATATGAACATAGTATCCATAAGGTTCACCTTTTACATCACCTTCTACAATGGAAATCCTAAGTTCATTAAAGGAGTCATACTCTCCAAGTCTTTTTTGCCACCCTTGAAATATTTTAATTGCAATATCTTTGTCTGAAAATAGTATTGCCATGTAAGGCGGTTCCTTATTCTCATAATCATGTATATATGCTACGCCTCTCCAACCTGCTTTATTCCATAACTCTAAATCAATAAAGCCTGAGAGAAAAAGTGTTTTGCGTTCTTTTTCTGGTAATTCTCGTAATTTCCCTAGTTCTGGCTTTTTAGTCTTAACACCTCTAAGTCTCCAATACAAAGTATCAAATTGTTGCAAATTATCAACATTATAAAATGTAGAACCTTGAAGAGGTTCAGGTATATCGCTTTTATTTCCATTACTAAATATAGCAGGAATAAATTTATAATTTAATGTCCCAGAATTATACAAATGTTGATATATCAAATTTCCTTCCCATCTGACTCCTAATCCAATTCCGTCAGTTTCTAATCCCATTACACGTTTGTAATAATCCCTTGTGCAAATCATTATTACAAAATCAGCTTCTCTAATATTTTTATCCATCCAACGAGGCCAACCTTCAGGCGGGGAATCCTCATATTGGTCTAAAATACAATCAATACCCTCAGAACGCAAACTGTTTGAAAAAAGCAGTACTTTATCTTGATGCTCTTGGCTATCATGACTATAACTTATAAATACTTTAGGATTTTTTTCCATCATATGCTCTGTTAGTTTGCTGTCCTTATAATTTTGCCCAACAACTGTGTAAGTGTAACTGAATTACACCTACATTGTCTATAGTTGAGCTTTTTTATTTGTTAATGTTCTGATATTTAGATTTGTGTAGAAGCGTAAAAATTACAACAGTTACACTTATCCCTGGTTCGTAGCGTCTCGAATCTGTTGCATAGCTCAATTCAAGACCTAACAGGTTTTCAAAACCTGTTAGGTCTGTATATTATTTCCGTCACTCTACTACCCTGTCTTTCTATATTAGTACGGTTTACAGAACCACGCTAGCATATCTATCCCACACAAATATACTATTTTATTGGTAAAGAATATGTAAAGCAGGAGCTCTTTTCAGTCAGTGAGCCTAACTCACAGGGCAAGTAGTATTCTCCCCATGAGTTAGGCTTGTCATGCATCATTTCTCTAGCGCTACATCCACGGCCGTCATTTCGCCGTCATTTACGCTTACAGTAAGAGTCTGAGTGGCATATCCCACTTTGGAGACGGTCATTTCGTAGGTGCCTTCGGCTAAGGATTTGATACGGAATCCTCCTTTGTCGGCCGTCTTTTTGGAGTGAGTGGTCACTTTTACATTGGCCGATGGGCTACTGGCAGCTTTCATCAGTGACGGACTGACCATGGGGGTCAATGTCACCGTAGCACCCTTCAGACCAGCGCCTGTGATGGTATCCATCACCACACCCTTTACTGCTAACCCCGCACCCGCATTGCGTATAATTTTTCTGGCTGATTTGTATCCGTTGTAGAAGTTGATTTGCGTAAGGCGGATGATTTCTACAGCCGCATCCATACTGGCCAATAGTCCATCTGCGGTGGCAAAAAGTGCTGAGAGTTGTTTGGTGGCTTGTGAAGTCACCGTTATCCCTATCCTTGGAGCTGCCAGCGTGGCATTATAGCCATTGATAGCTGCTAGGAGTGCGGTTTGAGTAATGGTGCTGATACCATAACTTGCCAGTGAAGCCACATTGCTTTGGGCGCGGTCATACACTATTTGGGCTAAATCTTTCAATGCCGTATCCGACGCCTTTTTGAAGTCCGACTCGCTAAAATCAATCTCACCTATCAGTGTTTGATTATTGGTAAACTTACCGTAGGCTTTTAGCTTTCGGGCATTATCTCCCGCCATCACCACCAACTGGCGTCTCAGTTGGTTTTTATTCGCCGTAATACCTGTTTTGGAAATCTTTTGTTGCTCGGCAATGCCCTGTAGTTGGGTGCAGGTAGATTTGAGTGCCGTCAGATTGGCTGTGAAATTGGGAAGGGCGGTGGTAAAACTCGCATTAGCATCACAAAATCCAGAGGTGGCAAGATACATGCCAAATTTACTTTCTTGTTTGCTGGTCATGGCTGTTGATTTTTTTGGTTAAAATGATGATTAATTTAACTTGAACGACTTTATATCATTCAAGTTAACATATAAACACAAATTAAATACATTTATTATATCCAATAATCAATATATTTATTAAATTTATGTTACAATTTCATTACATCATTCACTTCTCAACACTACCACTTCTAAAATCAAAGAGCTATTATATATTCTTGCCTGTCAGATGGCATTTCTTGCTTGTCAGTTGCCATTTCTTACCTGTCAGACGTCATTTCTTGCTTGTCAGATGCCTTCGCTTGCTTGTCAGATGGCATTTCTTACCTGCCAGATGCCATTTCTTACCTGACAGATGCCATTTCTTGCCTGCCAGATGGCTTCGCTCACCTGTCAGATGCTTTCGCTTGCATGTCAGATGGCTTCGCTTGCATGTCAGATGCTTTCGCTCACCTGTCAGATGGCTTCGCTTGCATGTCAGATGGGGTCTATACAATAGACCCTTACCCTTACCTGTAAGATTTTGTTCATCGCGTCTTGCTCCCTCGGAGACTTGCCCCGCTTATGCGGGGGGAAGAGGGTTGGGGAGAGGTTTCTGGTGAGAGGCCTCTTATGCCCCCATCATCCTACTCACATACTTACCGATAATATCAAACTCGATATTTACCACAGTACCCACTTCTATTTGATGAAAGTTGGTATGTTCGTAAGTATAAGGGATGATAGCCACTTGAAAGCTATTGTTGGTGGGGTTGCACACAGTTAGACTGACGCCATTCACGGTTACCGACCCTTTATCTACAGTCAGATAACCTCGTTTTGCCATAACACTGTCATAAACGTACTCAAAAGTAAAATACCAGCTCCCATTATTTTCTTTCACTTCTGTACAAATGGCAGTCTGATCCACATG
>CANIXM010000135.1 GCA_947471245.1 Paludibacteraceae bacterium
CTTCCGATCTTCAGTTGAAAGACCAGCCCTGGATGAATGAATGCAGAATATGGATGTACAGAGGTGCTTGGCTGGAGTGGGAAGTTGACCATATTGAAATGGCTGTACCTCTAAGTCCGGATGAGCTACGCACCAAACGCAATGCCATACTCCGTCATCACTCCCAAATGGAAAATGCACCTTTTTTAGGAAGTGATGAGCGATTGTTTTGGCAACGAGCAGAAGATAGAAATCATGCTACTGCCAATTTATATACTCAACTCGGTTTAGCTTCCTATGAAGCCATCGAAGCATTTGTTCAATACAACCCCATTTCTTAGTAAATGTCCACAAACGAGATATACCATGCGATGCAAAAAGCCACCTTTATATGGCTAATCGAATATTAAAAAATCAACTGCAATTTATACAAAGACATTGTGCACTGATATAAAAGTTATACTTAACAACCCAAGAATTAAAAATAGTATTATCAACTACTTTCAAAAAACCATACTACATGAAACAAATTAACTGCTTTATTCCCTATTTGGATAGTGAACAAACATTGGTTACCATTGCCAATTTACAACAATCTGACTTGGTCAATAAAATATTCTTATTGTCAACTACTTCTGAGCTTGCACCAATACCTGGATGCGAAATAGTGTCGGTGGATACGCTGAAAAGTAGTAACACCATGGCGCACATCATAGCACTAGCCGATGCTCCTTACACATTGATATATACCAAAGCTACAGTTCTAGAATTAGGACAATTTGCACTGGATAGATTTTTAAGCATCGCCAAAGACACTCAAGCGGGTATGGTCTATTCGGATTATTATCAAATCATAGCAGACAAACGATCTAATTTACCCCTGATTGATTTCCAAGAAGGAAGTGTGCGAGATGATTTTAATTTTGGGTCACTGTTTTTTTATTCGACTCAAGTGTTGAAAAAAATAGCAACACACATGGTGCAAAAATATGAATTTGCAGGATTGTATGATATGCGTTTGAAAGTTTCACAGCTTGCAAGTTTGGTTCATATCAACGAATACCTTTATACCGAAGTTGAATTTGACAATCGGAAATCAGGTGAAAAACAGTTTGACTATGTAGACCCTAAGAATCGTGAGGTACAAATAGAGATGGAAAAAGCATGCACCGAACATTTGAAAGCCATTGGAGCATATTTAGCGCCAAACTTCAAAAATGTAGATTTCGAGGGTTGCGAATTCAAATTTGAGGCAAGCGTGATTATACCCGTTCGCGATAGGGCCAAAACCATTGGAGATGCAATTAAATCAGTACTTTTGCAAAAAACCAACTTTGATTTCAACCTGATAATTATTGACAATTTCTCAACAGATGGCACGTCCGAATTAATAAACGAATTTGCAGCTACTGACAGCCGAATAATTCACCTTATCCCTGAGCGTAAGGACTTGGGGATTGGTGGCTGTTGGAATGTGGGAGTGCACTCAGCACACTGCGGAAAATTTGCGATACAGTTGGATAGCGATGATGTATATCAAGATGAAAACACGCTACAAAAAATAGTTGATGCGTTTTATTCCCAAAACTGTGCCATGGTGGTGGGCTCATACACCATGACCAACTTTGATATGCAAACCATTGCGCCTGGACTAATAGACCACAAGGAATGGACAGCTGACAATGGCAGAAACAATGCATTAAGAATCAATGGACTTGGTGCTCCAAGGGCTTTCTTCACACCAGTGTTACGCGAAATCAAAGTGCCAAATACCAGCTATGGTGAAGACTACGCACTTGGGCTTTATTTCAGTAGGAACTATCAAATAGGACGAATATACGATTCATTGTACCTTTGTAGAAGGTGGGACGAAAATTCAGATGCTTCACTGGATGTGGTTAAAATGAATGCACACAATTCTTATAAGGATAAAATCCGAACCTTGGAGATTGTGGCTCGTAAGCAATTGAACAAGCAATGAATTGCTGTTGAAGTAAAAGTTACATAGTATGAAACGAGCACGACAAATAAAAACAATGATAAACAGATGAATGAAAGCGTAAAACAATTATTTGAGTCACAATTGGTGAATTGGCCATTGGCTCGAACTAATTTTGAGGGTTTAAAAACGGTCAAAGAGAAGACTTTTTCATTCGAAGGATTCGACGTAAAAGTGCAATTTAACCCTGCTCGAATTGTTTCGTCTGCTGCTAAAGTGGATGCGCAATCCATTGCAGCGCGTAAGTGTTTTTTATGTGCTGCCAATAGACCACCAGAGCAAGAGGATGTCAGCTACCAACAGTATTCAATATTGGTCAATCCTTTCCCCATTTTTCCTGAACATTTCACCATCGTGCATCAAAGGCATATCCCGCAACAAATCAAACCTTTCTTTAGCGACCTGCTACAATTGGCTAAAGAGATGAGCGATTATGTCCTATTTTACAATGGTCCAGAATGTGGCGCATCAGCACCTGACCATCTTCACTTTCAGGCTGGAACTAAAAACTTCTTGCCACTAATGAAAGATTACCAATCGATGAAAGCTAAAAATGCGATTTGCTTTTACAAAAACCAAAGTTGTGAAGCATTCAGATTGGACCATTATCTGAGAACTGTTATTTGCATAGAGTCATCAGACGTATTTGCTGCCAATGATTTCTTTATCGGTCTATATGCAGATTTACAAGGGACCAACCTCAATGAGCCGATGATGAATATTGTATGTGATTTCAGGGATGGAAAGTGGCACACATTCATCTTTCCCCGTGATAAGTTTAGACCGTGGCAATACACTGCCGATGAACCTGACAAGTTATTAGTCAGTCCGGCAACAGTAGAAATGAGTGGTGTGTTAATTACACCAATTGAGAGTCATTTTGATAAAATCGGGGAAGATGATGTACGAAGCATTCTCACTCAAAGTACCTTAACATTTGAAATAAATTAGACTTATGAGCCAACATGAGCCTGTGATAAATGTGGGGATATTGAAAAGTCATAAGATAGAATTTTCCCTCAATGGCGTTCACCTTTCGAGCAATGGTAAAAAACAAATCGGTGAAAACCAAATCGTTATACATGATGGGAAACTAGTTTTCGACCATGCTTTATACGAAGAACTCGAATTCAATCCTTGTGATGCAAGTTGCAACTTTGAGCTTAAAGATGTGGTTATAGGCATCAATTTTCACTGGGAAAGAAAGGAGAATCAATGTTTCAAGGGCGGTTTGAAATTTATTGTTGATGGCAATAATGTGGTTGCAATTAATAAAATATCAACTGAAGAATATCTCACCAGTGTCATCTCAAGTGAGATGAGTGCTACAGCCTCCATCGAATTGCTGAAAGCACATGCAGTCATTTCTAGAAGTTGGCTTTTAAAACCTATTATCTCTGATAATGAATCAATTACTGAAAGTACGAATGTTTCGACAAAAAGTGCGAATGAGCATTGCGTATGGTACGAACGTGACGCCCATTCGCGATTTGATGTTTGCGCAGACGATCATTGCCAACGCTATCAAGGAGTTACCAAATCTTCTACAGAAAATGTAAAACAAGCCATCGAAGCCACCAAAGGAGTTGTATTGGTGTACGATGGCAAGATTTGTGATGCTCGGTTTTCTAAGTCATGTGGGGGGATTTCAGAACATTTTGAGAACTGCTGGGCACCTGTTCATTTTCCATATCTGACACCTGTCTATGATCTACAACATCAATCACCCTTTGTACTGCCCGATTTGAAAAATGAAGTTGTAGCCAATGAATGGATAAGACATTCGCCTCCATCATTTTGTAACACTACTGACAAATCTATACTGGGGCAGGTGTTAAATAATTACGATCAAGAAACAACCGATTTTTATCGATGGAAAGTAGAATACTCACAATGTGAGTTGAGTGAAATGATTGCCAAACGATCGGGCATTGATTTTGGTCAAATCATTGATTTGATTCCAATAGAAAGAGGAGAGTCGAGCCGAATTATCCGCTTGAAAATAGTGGGAACTAAAACAACTGTTGTAGTAGGGAAAGAACTTGAGATTAGAAAATGGCTTTCGAACTCACACTTATACAGTTCGGCATTTGTGGTTGACAAGCTGGATGTAATTAATAATATCCCTGAGCGATTTATTCTCATCGGAGCTGGCTGGGGTCATGGTGTAGGGCTGTGCCAGATAGGTGCTGCCGTTATGGGTGAGCAAGGTTACACGTATGAACAGATATTGCAACATTACTTTAAAGGTGCAAGTTTGGAGAAATTTTATTGATTTTATTTGGTTGCTAAACTTTTTCCACCTATTTTTGAAATAATCAAAAACTCAAAGAGATTGAAAAAAGCACATTACATACTTTTTTTGCTATTTTTTAGCAATGCAATTTTTGCTCAGATTATTGCCCCATCTTACTTTAGCAAGGGGAATTCAAAGTTTGATTCAAAAGACTTTATTGGAGCAATAGCAGACTATTCGATGGCTATCGAACAAAACTCACGTTTTGCAGAGGCCTATTCCAATAGGGGATTGTGCAAAGACAACCTGATGGATTACAAAGGTGCCATAGCTGATTTCTCAAAATCTATTGAAATCAACCCCAAATATGCATCGGCCTATTTCAATAGAGGTGTGACTAGGTATAAAATGAAGGATTATATTGGCACCATTGCTGATTATAATATGGCTGTAAAGCTAAATCCAAACATGCCCAATGTGTATTCTAATCGAGGTCTTGCAAAATCTGGTCTTCAAGATTATCAAGGAGCTATTCAGGATTATGATGTGGCCATTAAGAAAAACCCAAAATCATCTAAAGCATACATCAACAGGGGTGCGGCAAAATTCAAATTGAAAGATGCAGTAGGTGCTATCAATGACTTTTCAAAGTCTATTGAACTGGATCCCAAAAATGATGTGGCCTATTCTAACCGAGGCAGAGCAAAATTCAGCATCAATGACTTTGCAGGTGCAATAGCCGATTACAAGCAAGCCATAGACATCAATCCAAAATACGGTGATATGAAGATTGGTAATGACTCATTGAAAAATGCTGGTCCTGATGACAATTCGAGACTTGCCAAATCGAAAAAACTAAACCTGTCGGCCAATTCTAATCAGGTTATGAAAATCACCACATTATCAAGTGGTATTGGAGTACGTTCTAATTTGATTGTTAGTTCATTTGAAAACACAAAGATAATGGAGCTTGACCCCAAGTTTTACGAAGGATATAACTACCGTAAAGTTTATATTGACAACAGTCAGGATTTTAAAGCAGCGTGCGACAAGCTTGATAAGCAAATTGAAAAAGTCAAAACCGACCCAAAGCTATATTTTGAACGTGGAGTAGCTAAAGGTAAAATGCTGGATTTCAAATCAGCTATTCAGGATTTTGATAAAGCTATAGAACTAGAACCCAACAATGAAGAGTATTATTTCTCAAGAGGAATAGCTTGCATGCACCATTTGTATCAGGCTGCCATCAGAGATTTCACTAAAGTACTAGAAATGAATCCAAAACGTTTAGATGCATTGGTTTTCAGAGGAAATGCTAAAGTCTACCTTGAAGATTATGCAGGCGGTATAATAGACTATACTGCGGCCAGTTTAATCAATCCTGACTATGCTATTTTGTACAACAACAGAGCTGTAGCATACATTGAATTAGAACAAAAAGACTTAGCTTGCTCAGATTTTAGCAAGTCAGGTGAGCTAGGTTATGCTGCAGCTTATACGGCTATTAGACAATACTGTCAGGAATCTTCTGAAATAAAAAAGAAGCCCAATTCAGCAGCACCTAAGTTTTTTCAAAAAAAATAACTCAAATTGAAAACCCCTCCTTCCTCCCATTCAAGTTCTACACGTTCACCTTGGACTTGGATTCCAACACTTTATTTTGCTCAAGGAATACCCTATGTTGTAGCTATGACATTGGCAGTGATAATGTACAA
>CANIXM010000136.1 GCA_947471245.1 Paludibacteraceae bacterium
AGTTAATATGAAGATGCTCATTGGGTTGTATATCTAATTTGTCTTTTACAGTGAATGAGCGTATGGCAGTGGCAATCTGGAGATGAGTGCCGTAATCTTTTTCTTTGTTGGCAATGTCATAATCAAACTTGTAGTTGTTCGTATATAGGGTTAGTCGGTTGGATAGCTGTTCGTTTATCTTTTTAGTCCACAGGATATTATAATTTTCTTGCTCATTGCCAAGTTTGAAATTGGTGGTGTAATAATCCATTTTGCTTTGCCCAGTTAAACCGTCGCGGTTGTAAAACATGCCAATTCTTAGTTTGCTGCTTTCGGACAGGTGCCATGTGAGGTTGGAGTTGATATCCGCAAAATCGAGTCCAATTTTTGTTCCATCTTTGGGTGTAAATAGGTTCATCAGGTTGATCAATGAATAGTTGGAAATGCGCCCAGCTACCGAAATGCCAACTTTATCTTTTATGATTGGTAAATTTAGACTCGCTTTGGTTGATAATAATCCCAGTTCGGCTTCTCCATTCAGTTTTTTGGTGTTGGCATCGTTGGACTGCACATCGATGATACCCGATAGTTTGCCACCAAACTCAGATGGAAAGCCCGATTTGTAAAGCTCAGCACTTTTGATAATGGTGGAATTGTAGGTGGACACCATGCCCATCATGTGTTGGGTGGAGTACAAGGGTGCATCGTCAAGTAGGAACAAGTTTTGACCATGAGTGCCGCCGCGAACTTGTATCTGTGAGCTTCCCTCGGCAGCCGACGACACGCCCGATGTCAGTGAAAAAGCTTTAAGAATATCTCTCTCACCATTCAGTGCTGGTAAAAATCGGATGGAGTTCGCTTCAAGTCTATTGACTGCTGTAGGTCTGTCGGCCATGGGGGCGTGTGCTATCACTTCCACTTCATCTATCAGGTGAATGGTTGGGTCGGACTGTAGCTCAATGTTCAAGACTGTATCTTTAATCACTTCGAGTTTGACTATTTTTTTGTCAAAAGGCGAATGGTCTATCGTAAGGGTAATTTCTCCTTGAGGCAAATTGAGTTTAAATTGTCCTTTACTATCGGTTTGGATTTTTTTATCATACGGCAGTATGTGTATGGATACATATTTCTGCTGTTTTTTGCTTTTGGCATTAATGATAACTCCCTTCAGATGGTAGCGTGGAGACTCTTGTTGCGCATTCGAAGCAAAGATAACGAACAAAAGTAAGCAGGTGGTTAGTATTCTCATTTGGCAATCTTTCTTATCGGCAATTTATTGCCATTGGTGTAAGCACTAAAGAGACCATATCCGTTTTTGATATTGGAGTATTGAGGCATTGTGCCACTATAGCTCATCATGGCTGTGAGGAGACCAACGGGGTTGTCCTTAGTAATATTGGTGTTGTAACTTTCTAGACCAATAGTATTTCCCAGATTGACTATGTCGTTGTTGACCGTTTCTATATAAGCAGCGGTCATGGTAATACTGTCATTCTGGAGGAAATCTTTAAATACATTTGTCTCTTGTGTGATGTCGATTTGAAAATTTGAATAGGAATAGTCACCAGCAGAGTATTCAACCCTACAAAAGTATTTGTAATTATTTCCTTTGTTACTGGTGTGTTTTATAGTGGTTTTCCCAGTGATTTCTCCGTAATATCCCACCACCTTTTGCTCAAAGAATGCATCCGTAATTTTTATTTCATCTGGTGGAACTTGTGTGGTGGCCGTAAGAGTAGTAGTGCCGATATCTACTTTTAGACGATAGGTTTTACCTATTAGTGCCTTGTTGTTTTTGGTGGTGTCGATAAATGCGCAGCTGTCTTTACGGATTCGTTTCAACTCTTTCCAGGCACTGTCTTGCACGGATATAAATACACGAGCTTCGGGGTAGGGAGCATTGTTGGGGGTGGTGCCTGTGACTAGTGTTTGAATCAGACTGATGCTGATGGTGTCACCCGAACTCAAAATGCCGATTACTACTGGGATGTGGCTACTGCCAGTCAGTATTTCTTCAGTCTCAGTACGTGCGCATGAGCACATATAGAGGGCTAAGAAAAAGCAAAACCCTAATTTGAAACCTTTGTGTCGTATCATAAACAGTAGGCAAGTTTTAATGAGGCGGTTGGACAGTAGGATGTAGAGTTTATGTAGTATGTATGAAATACGGGCATTACACCTAGTCCTCCCTCAATAAATAGACTTTTAGTAATGGCCTGTCTGAATCCTAATGTGGGATTTGTACTGAAGCTAATGTAACTGGTGAGGTTAGAATTCAATTCCACAGGTAAGCCAATATACCACCCAGAGTTCAATGCTGCATTCCCTGCCTTATATCGATAGAAATAGCTAAAGTACCATCTAGGTTCTACTACTAGATGAGCCTCCCCATACGTGCTGTTTATTAGTGAATTTAGAAGCAGTTGGGTGCCTGAATCTCCAGTGTCAACAATACCCCCTTTTGTTATAAATCGCCGATTCATTTTCATTCCTCCCTTTAAAACGACTCCAAAGGAAGAGAATAACCTTAATTCCTGAAAATAATTGAACTGGTAATGAATGTCAACATAAAATGGATCAAAAGGGTAATATTCGTCAGACATAATACTGGCAGATAAATCTATACCTCTCACATTATTGAGCCTGATTTTCTCTTTGGGAGTGTTGTCAAGGAAGATTTCTTGTTGAGCAAAGAGTGTGGTAAATGTGGATATAAGGAGTAGAACGGTAATAGTTTGGTACTTCATTGATAATCTATGCTTGTTTATTCGAATGTTTTGAGGCTCTATAACGTTTTGGCTTGGTTTACAATATTAAAGACTTTGGCGATAGTAGCTTCGCGATATTTACTTCGTGATATTTACTTCGTGATATTTGCCTACGGCGATATTTGATGCGCGTTATTTTGCCTGCGGCGTTTGCGATTTCGTGCCTTTGTGCCTTCGTGTTCAAAAAGAATATCAGACGCCACATGCGACGTCTCTACTATGTCTCTATAGTGGTTTGGTTTTCTCTATGTCACACAAGCCAACTTGCCGAAAGGCAGACTATGTGTCCTTATTTTTTAATGACTGAATTTCTCAATGTGTCCAATGTGTTAAGTTTTTTGTGATCTTTTGAGGTTATAATTTCATTCTATTTTAAAACCAGTGTGTTGAATCATAAACAGTAGGCGACTTTAAGAGTTGCTACAGGTTGCGCAGTGTATATTGCAAAGTTTGAAATAGAGTAACCAATACTTCCTTCAAGGAAAATCTTTTTAGCGATGGCATGCCTGTAGCCAAAATTTGTTGAGAAATTAAATGCAATTCTACTTACATTTGCTATTTTGTAATTCACGGCTTCCATCGGTAAACCGATATACCACCCTGAGTTTAACGCTCCTTTCCCTTTCATGTATTGAGTTTTGTATCCAAAGTACCAACGTGGTTCCAATGATAGTTGCAATCCAGCATAGACTACATTTTTGTACTTTATATTTTGCATGTTTGAGTAGTAACCAGAGTCCAAAATTGGCTTTCTTGAAGGTATTAGATAAAAGCCACCTTTAGCAATGACACCCAGTGATGGAAGTAATTTGAACTCATGAAAATAGTTGAGTTGAAACTCATTTTTTGTCATTATCGATTGATTGCTGTCGTAACTAAGGTAGGATATTATTTCATGAGTGTTGAAAATCCCATTATATCCTAGTTCTATTCCTTTCAAGGTTTTAATTGAAATCGAATCTTTTGGGGTGTTGTCAAGGTAGATTTCTTGCTGAGCAAAGAGGGAATGCGAAAACGCCAGACAAACGAGTGTTATCAGGTGTGCCTTTTTTGATAGAAGTCGATAAAATGTGTTACTCGGTTTATTTTTTTGTATTGAATACATAGCCAGCTTTTAAACTAAATTGAAAATTACCATAACTTTTTGGCAAAAGTGGAATTGCTTTTCCGATAGAAGCTTCCAAGAAGAATTGCTTTGAAGGAGCAATCCTGTAGCCTATGGTGGGTGTTAAAGTTAAATTCAATCTCAAGGGGTCTAGGAATAATGCCGAGGTACTTAGCTCGATGGGAGCGCTAACGAACCACCCACTATTAAGTAGGGTGTTGTGACCTGTGATGTATCGGTGTTTGAACCCAAAGTACCATCTAAGATCTGCATTTAATAGAATATTTGTTCCAAATTGCCCCTGAGTTCTAGTAAATAAATTTTCTGGTTTGTAATAAGCACCACCTACAACACTTGCACTGGTAATCAAAGCAATCGATTTAGTAATTTTATTCTCCGCCGCATACCCTATCATTATAGGGAAAGTTAAGTTCGAAGGAACAATGTTTCGTGCTTCTAATTGAATGTATTGAAAGCTTTTGATGGAAATTGAATCCTTAGGTGTGTTGTCAAGGTAGATTTCTTGCTGAGCAAAAATGGGAGATAGTGAGGAAAAGATGATAAATGTAGCGATAAGCTGTAATTTCATGTGTATATAATTATTATCTATTTGTCACATAGCTTGTCCCGACTTGACGGGAGAACTCGTACATAAACATCTCCTTGTGTGTCAGAGTTTATTTGTCGTGCTCGTTTCATTTCGTATTCAATTTGTTTCTGTTTTGTCCTGTTAGAGTTTGCAAATTTAGTGAATTGCGCATTTTTAAGGATGGTTTAATGAATTTATTTGTTAAAAATTAACATATATGATCAGGATGATTTCTAGTATAATTTTCCCTCCCATTAAAACCTCACCGACCAGCTCACCGATGGTAGGATGTATTCGGCCATTTCATAAAACAATACGGTCTGATGCATGAAAATACATCAGGCCGTATTGTGTTGTTCGATTCGTTATTTAATCGAGTTCAGTATAAACTCTTTATTGACAGTAAGCTTATTCAAATGATGAATTTTCCATTTTTTTAGAAGACACAATTTTCAATTAAAATACTAATAATTTTCTTTACATTTCAATTAGTTGAGATATGTAATTTTAATAGGATTGTTTTTGTAAAACTCCATTGACATTTCATCTGGGAAAATATCAATTGCACCATTTTCTATAGAATCACACGTACATTTTGCTAATTCGGATGGAGATACTTTTTTTACATTTATATCTGATGACATATCAGTATTAACGTATCCTGGATACACTCCAATTACTTTAATATTCTGATCTTGAAGTTCTTCTCTGATTGTTTGTGTAAAGATATGAGTTGCAGCTTTTGATGCACAATATGTGCTTAATCTTTTTACAACAGCTGAGCTTCCCACAGATAGAATGTTTATTATATATGAATTGCTGTTGCTTTTAAGAACATCTAAAAATGAGTTGGTTAAGTCTAACACCCCAATATAATTCACTTTCATCTCAAACAATGCTTTTCTAGCTACATTCTCTCCTATAAAAGAAGATTTCAATTCTACCCCTGCATTATTAATCAATATGTTTACGTCAATACATTTCCCTGTAGCCATTTTTATGGACTCCTCGCTTGTTACATCCAACTCTACAGGTATTACAAAATCTGGAAACTCTTTAGCTAAAGGTTCTAGCTTTTCGATAGATATGCCTGATGCATAAATTTTTTTTGCTCCTCTTTTAATACATTCTATTAATATTGCACTGCCAATACCTCCATCAGCACCAGTTATTAAAACCGTACTATTTTCAAATACATTCATAATTTTATTGTTAGATTTACACTCAATCAACATGAATCTCGTTATCAGAAACAGAAATTTTGTGTGTTTTCTGAATAAATGCACCATTTGAAAAATGGCACTTCAAAATAGCATTACTTTTTTCCATTACACCTCTTTTTCATAATTATCATTCATAATTACCATTTCCACGTAACGTGCAATATTTCTATCACTTATGTCGTTTTCTCCTTCCCTCTAAAACCTCACCGACCAGCTCACCGATGGTAGGATGGGGAA
>CANIXM010000137.1 GCA_947471245.1 Paludibacteraceae bacterium
AAGTTCGGAGGAAGATATTGTGCAAGCGTTGGACAATGGTGCCAATGACTACCTCACTAAGCCATTTCGTACAGGTGAACTGCTGGCACGTATCCGCACTTCTCTACGACAGACACAAAACACAGCCGTAGTTCAGAAACTCGAATTTGATAATCTCGTCATTGACCTCACTGCCCGAACTGTTAGCATAGACGGTGAACCCATAAAACTCACTGCGACTGAATATTCGTTGCTCATCCTACTTGCCAAAAATGATGGGAAAGTTCTCACCCACCAATACATTTTAAAGCAAATATGGGGTCCTGGCTACACACTCCAATCTCAATACCTACGTGTTTTTGTAGGGCAGCTTCGTAAAAAGATAGAACCAAATTCCAATAATCCGAAGTTTATACTTACCGAATCGGGTATTGGGTATCGATTCTGTGTCAAAGCGGAGGAATGACCAAAAAAGCTTATCTTTGTGAAACAAATGGTTCAATTACGAAATAGACCGGTACACCACAAAAGAAAAATTTAAACCACATAGGGCACATAAAGCGATTTATCTAAGAAAGGAATAAATACACATAGTTTTGCCTTTCGGCAACTTGGTTTGTTTAACTAGAAAATAAAACGCTGTTTTATCTCTATGTGCTCGAAAAAAAGCATTGTACGACTTGTATTGTTCAACAATGTGTTCCAA
Organism: Paludibacteraceae bacterium; assembly: GCA_947471245.1. Classification (GTDB taxonomy): domain Bacteria; phylum Bacteroidota; class Bacteroidia; order Bacteroidales; family Paludibacteraceae; genus Paludibacter. The sequence continues at coordinate 686 of CANIXM010000137.1, forward strand.
ATGGTAAAAATATGCCCACCTATAACGTAATAGAGCCTAAAAATCAAAAATAAGCAGAATAAAAATGAATATAAAAATAGGTGATAATGTCCGCTTTCTGAATGCAGTGGGTGGTGGCAATGTGGTAAGAATTGATGCCGTAACAAAATTGGTGTATGTAGAAGATGCTGATGGGTTTGAAATTCCGGTTCACGAAAAAGAGTGTGTGTTGGTAGGCGTGGTCAATGCAGCTACTAATATCCCGCTGAAAGACTTTAGCCCCAAAACGGCTGCGCCTCAAGGAAGTAAAGAACTTACCACTCCATCTCCAAAACCGTCAGTGCAACCAGTAATCGAAACTCCAGACGGCGACCAGCTGAAAGCATTACTGGCATTTTTTCCACTAGAAATCAAACAGCTACAAACTACTTCGTACGATTGTTACCTGGTGAATGACAGCAATTATTACTTGTATTACAATGTAGTTGTCCATCCAGATAACTCATGGAAAAGCATTGCCAACGGACTGATAGAGCCAAACACACAAGAAGCCATAGCCATATTGACCAAAGAGGATTTGAATGATTGGGAGCAAGTGCAAGTTCAGCTTCTGCCATTCAAGCAAAACAAAACTTATATTCCTCAGCAAGTCGTAGATATCACATTGAAAATTAACGCTGTGAAATTTTACAAACTTCATAGCTTTACCGAAAGTGAATATTTTGATGAGCCTGCTATGATTATTGACATTGTAGCCGAAAAAGAGAGGGAACAACTGATTAATGTCACTGCCGATGAAATAAAAGAAGCAATGCTTAATAAAACCACTGATTCAAAACCTGTAGTTATCAAAAAGTCATCGATGCACAACGACGGGAATCTAGTTGTTGACCTACATATTGGTGAGTTGCTCGACTCCACAGTGGGGCTGTCCAATGGTGCCATGCTCCAATGTCAGATGGATAAATTCCATGAAGTTCTTGCCGATAACAGTGGAAAGAAAGGTCAGAAAATAGTTTTTATACATGGAAAAGGTGAAGGTGTGCTCAGAAGAGAAATAGAGCGCCAACTCAAAACACGGTACAAAGCCTATTATTTTCAAGATGCGTCGTTTCGCGAGTATGGTTTTGGGGCTACTATGGTAACAATCAAATAAAAAATGGGATTCAAAAATTAGTTGGGTAAAACCAAAAGAAAAATTTAAGCCACAAAAGGTACAAAATAATCTTTTTTTAACACATTGAACACATCAAGCTTTCTTAATTAAGAAAAACAAAGAACACATTGTTTTGCCTTTTGGCAATTTCCTGATTGACAATAGAATAAAATGCAGCCTTATTTCTATATCCTCAAAAACAGTTCATTATTCTAATAAATTGGAAAGGGTATACAACTAGATGTTCTAGTGAATTTTAAATAACACCCACTCAAAACATTATAGTGGCTAAAAGTTGAATTTTTAGAATTAAGTGTGTAAAACATAAAGTAATTAAACCAAAAGAAATGAATCGTATTTGCAGCAATTTATCCCGTAATAAACAGGAGCCCAATCTTAGAAAGCAAAACAAAAAAGCCCCAACTACATTTCTGTAATTAGGGCTTAAAATTGGCGGCTATCGGATTTTCATCCCGTCACTGTTAATTAAGTTTATAAATTCATTTGGCATCCAGCAAATTATCAATCACCTTTCTTATCTCATCACTAGATGGTCTTAGAGCACCAGCATCTATAATAATTCCCTCCTTGTCAATTAATTTATAGGAAGGAATTCCAAATACTTGATAGGATCTTGCCACATCCGAATCAAAACCTTTATTCCCAACAAATAAGTTTATGCCTTCCATCTTCTTCTCATTAATAAAATCCTTCAAGTTCTGTATATTACGGTCTAGTGAGATGCTCACAAATACGATATTCTTATCTTTATATTCGGATTGAAGTTTTTTTAAATAAGGCATATCCATTCTACACCCACCACACCATGTTGCCCAAAAATCTAGATACACATACTTACCTTTAAAATCACTTAAAGAAACCTCTTTGCCATCTAAATCGATGCATGTAAATGGTGGAGCAACATTACCTGGAGCTAAAGACATCTTCTTTGCATACAATTTTCTCATTTGCTGAGCATACACCGAATCCGTATTGTGCTTTTTAAAATAATCATATTTCTTATTGAAGCCCTTCACACCTCCTTGAGCTAAATCGGAATAAACTAGATCAAAGAGACAATACTCTTTAATTTTTACACTTTTGTACTTTTCTATAATATTACTTGTCTTATCGAAATATGCTTCATCCGATTGTCGCTTTATTGAATCTAGTTTGTTAACAGCATTCTTTGTAGAACAGCCTAAGTAGTAATATAAAAAAAATCTATACTCTCGACTATCAAGAAATTTTTCATTTTCAATTGTCATTCCCTTTGTAAAACTAGAGTAAGTTGTATCTTTTATTTCTTCTTTTAAACCGCACACCAGTTTTTCTTCTGCACACTGATAATCCAAACTACCTTTGACATATTCTGCAAACGTCGAATCTACTTTATTTGTAGCTATTTGCGCATCTAGATACATTTTATCTTCAGCAAATGCAGAATCCATAGAATGAGCGGCTATTCTAGCAGGAAGTGAGCGCAAAGGAATCAATTTCGTCCAAAAACGCTGATTTAGAGAATCTAAAATCACATTTTCCGTAGCAAGATCACCACTGTAACGAAATGCACCATCTCCCTTCGATAAATCAAAGTTAAAATTCAATGACTTACCAGGCACTAAAAATAATGGCTTGTAAAATCGACCAATAACAATATGCTTCACACATGGATAATCAATCAATATTGAGGCTGAAAACTTTCCACTTTTTACATTAACAGTATCCATACTTAATCCAAGAGACTTATTATCAATCAAAAATGATTGATTGTCGTAATTCTTAATTTCCCCTGACAAGGTAGCAAATTTGCTTTGGGCGTTAGATGCAAGTGTTAGTAGGCATACTAGCGCAAGTGTAATTCTCTTTTTAAATTTCGTCATTATTGTAATATTTAGATGTGTATTTGTCAATCCGTTGAGAACTTTTACTGTTAATTTAGTTGCCATCATAATTAGCAACACTTATATATTAACACTTATGGCGACAAAAATACAAATATTCAAGTACTAGAAAGGAAAGACAAAACATGAATTAAATAACATTAACGATTATTTTCCTACGGGGATGTTATGTGATTAGTGCCGTTGAGTACAGTTAAAAAAATGTCCGCCCGAATGCGGTAGCAAAAAAAAGTCCTATTTTATTTACCTACTAATTTCCTGCCTCATCAAGGCAAAACACAATGGGGCTTTGAAATAGTACTTATGCACATAATAAGATCCAATCATTTGGATTTCAGATATTCAAATGCAGGAGTAACTTGAATTTCGCAATCATCAACTTGCATTTGGTCTGCGTTGGAATATGTTACAATGATGGCTTTCTTAATATTAAAAAATTGCATGGCTTTTACCAAACCATTTATTTCCCGTTTCATATTATCTGGAGTAAGTTGATAACACACCTGAATAATTTCTACAACTTTTCCCTTTTGAAAGGCTACAAAATCGCATTCACCTTTATCATCAAAATAATAAATCTCATCATATTTTCTACGAAGGTGTAAAAAGATTAAGTTCTCAAGTTTCAGTCCCAAATCATCAGTTTGATTATTAGATATAACATTCACCAAGCCCAAATCAATAGCATATACCTTCCGTGGGTTTATCATTTGTGCTTTTGTAGAATGGCTAAACATTGGAACAAATGCAAGCAAATAGGAGAGTTCTAAATGTGAAAACCAAGTTAAAACGGTGCTCGTCGCTCCTATTGAAAGTGGTTGTTTTAGCTTCGTAGCAGTAACCCTATTCCCAATATTGGAAAACAAGTAGGTTGCTAAGCGTTGCAGACTTTTAGCATCTTTAATTCCATAGCGCGCCACTATATCACGAATTAATATATCTTCAAAAAGTGTGTAGAGCTGTTCCTCGTCGTTCGTTTTGATGTATTCAGGAAACCCACCCGTTTGTAAGTAACGTGTAAGACTTTCTGCATTGGGTTTTAGATGTAAGAAATCAATAAACTCTGTATAGGAGAATGGAAATAGTTCCTGCGTAATATGTCTTCCTGTAAGTCGGGTGCCAAGTTCCTTACTAAGCAAAGATGCATTTGAGCCAGTTATCACGACTTTAAACCCTTCGTCAAGTTTTTGGCGAATATACATTTCCCAGCCATCTACCAATTGTATTTCGTCAAAGAAAAGTATTTCGTAGTTTTTCTTTCGTAGCAAATTATCCAAACGGACAAAATCTGTGATAGCAAAGTCATATAACTGAGGCGACTCAAAATTCATGTAAAGCACTTCGCCTTGCTGTGCTCTAATCATCTGCAACAATAGCGTACTTTTCCCACATCTACGAATGCCCGAAATAATTAATGCATGAGATGACAAACTGATGGTTGCAGGTTCTAATTCGCGTTTCAATCCAACTTCGCGCAACTTTAATCGCTGCCATTGCTGTTCTATTACGTTTGCTATTACACTCTCTAATATCATAACTTTTGGTTTATTATCTGCAAATACACAACATTGTTTGATTGAATCAAACAATGTTATGTATTCATAAACTACAAAATTTATGCATTATATAAAAATTCTACCACAAAAGTTCTGGGTAGCGTTGAAAACTCCAATATAATGTCAGATAAATATGCAAATTGTAGCGCTGTTTATTTCCCGTGGGGAAATGATATTAATAGAAAAATTGAGAACGTTAGCAGATTCCCGTAGATAGATTGCTGATTGGCAAACATTAATCTACAGGGAATGAATCAAGATAATTATTTTCTCTATTAAAACACATTCCCTACGGGAAATAAATCACTTATAAAGAGCTATACAGGAGGGCTTTAGATAAATATGTAATTCACAAAAACAAAAAAAGCCCCAACTACATTTCTGTAATTGGGGCTTAAAATTGGCGATATCGGATTTTATCCCGTCATAACGGGAATCCCACTTTTACGCAGTACCATCCGTTGACAATTTCAAACATTCGGTTCGAAGTGAGAATAATTAAGTAAGCAAAAAAAAGCCCCAATTACATTTCTGTAATTGGGGCTTAAAATTGGCGGCTATCTACTCTCCCACTTTTACGCAGTACCATCGACGTTGACAGGCTTAA
>CANIXM010000138.1 GCA_947471245.1 Paludibacteraceae bacterium
ACTGGGATATTGCCTATTCGGACTGATGATGGTGAGTATAGTAACGGTGTGGTTATAATACGTTTCAAACAATGGACTCAAAAAAAATTATCGAACATTTACATCTACTTCCTCATCCAGAAGGTGGATACTACAGAGAAACCTATCGAACTGACACACACATCCAAATTACAAGTACCAAGTCAAGAAACACAAGTACTGCTATCTATTACCTACTGGAAAACGATGATAAGTCTTACTTTCATCGCATCCAATCGGATGAAATGTGGTTTTTTCATTTGGGTCTGGCCATTGAAATAATCGCTATACAGAATGACCAAATTGTTAGCTATGTATTGGGTAGCAATTTTGAAGAAGGCGAATTGCTTCAAGTCCTTATACCTTCCAACACTTGGTTTGCCGCACGAGTGAAAAATCAAAATGGATGCACACTGGTGAGTTGCACTGTGGCTCCAGGGTTTGACTTTGACGACTTCGAATTAGCAGAAAGAACTTTTTTAGTCAATGAATTTCCTCATTTGAAAGAAACCATTGAACTATTCACACATTAATAACCTGGTCTAACTCACGCTACAACCATCAATTTTACATGAAGAAAATACTAATAACTGGCGCAACCGGCAACATTGGAATGGATGTTATCAAACATTTATTCATGCAAAAAACTGACCTTCAAATAATTGCAGGTGTGAGAAATATCGAAAAAGCAAAACTACTATTCAAGAACTACCCAAACTTAGAATATTCTCATTTCGATTTTGAAGACCCCAACACGTTTGACCATTCGTTACAAAACATCGAAACCGTGTTTTTACTCAGACCGCCAAACATCGACAACATCAGTCAACATTTCAGGCCTTTGATTCACAAAATCAAGACATTAGACATCAATCAAGTGATTTTTCTCTCCGTACAAGGCGCAGAAAAAAGTAAAGTAATACCACACAATAAGATTGAAAAACTAATAGTGGATCAGCGGCTGGATTATGTTTTTCTTCGTCCTAGCTATTTTATGCAGAATCTCACCACCACACTTTGGAATGACATTCACTCCAAACGAATGATTTCACTTCCTTCTGGAAATGCCCTATTTAACTGGATAGACATTGACAATATAGCAGAGGTTGTGGCAATCGTAATTACCCACTTTGAAAACTACAAAAACACATCCATCGAACTTACAGGCTCCGAAAATGCGAATTTCGAGAATATGGTAGCCATTATCAATGAGGGTGTTAAAAATAAAATCACCTACCAAAGCGTATCTCCATTCAAATTTTACAGACTGAAAGCCAAAGAAGGAATGGACAAAAAAATGATAATGGTAATGATACTTCTGCATTTTCTAGCTCGTCTCCAAAAGCCACCTATCATTTCTGATGCGTATAAAAAAATTACGGGTTATAACCCGACTACTCTAAGCCAGTTTGCTGAACGTGAATTAGAAAAATTCAAATGATCCCAACTTCAGTCTAAAAACCAAAAAGACTAATCCATAACATATAATCAAGATCTTTTTACAACCCTGTTGTATCTGAACAATTTTTCTCCAAACAGTGTTTAGTTAAAAAAACTGGCAATAATGCCAATGTATTAATCCAACTAATCAATTATTTACAACGACTCAACATGGAACTACACATCAACTATTTAGCAATTTTGGTAGCTGTAATTGCAAATTTCATTCTTGGATTTGTCTGGTACACACCATTATTTGGGAAAGTCTGGGGCAAAGAGATGGGCTATGACCCCAACATGCAACCCGAGAAATCTGAAATGATTAAGGGAATGTCATTTATGATCATTGGGAATGTACTTTTTGCATGGGTATTGGCACACAACATTGCTGCTTGGCAATTTGTACCCGGCATGCAACAAATGGGACAACTAACCAATGCCATCACCACTGCCGTATTTACATGGCTCGGATTTTATGTCCCTGGAGAATTGGGAGCTACCGTATGGCAAAAAAATTCGTGGAAGCTATTTGCAATTAACACTGGTTACCAATTGGCTTCTTTGTTGGTAGTAGCCTCAATAATAGTATTTTGGAACTAATTACCACTAATTTAATGCTAAGTAAAAAATTTATCCAAATAACACAAAATTCATAATCTTTAACAGCACGAAAGTGATTTTTGCAAATAATTATTAAATACACACAACACGTCAAATACTTTTATTTTATTTCAAACAATATTTATATATTTGTGTCCAACTATTAATCAAGTTTTAATACTGGAGATTACAATAAAACATTAAATTTTTAGTTATTTACAGTAACAACAGTTTAAATGGGGAGAAAGCTAAATTATTCGAAAAGTCTTTATGTAGAATTATTGAAGTTATACAATCAATAACCTTCTTACAATCAGTAGCTAAATCATTGCAACTACAAATCACACACAAAAAGAGAACAATGGAAATCACCCCTACCAATCAAGATCTCGAAAAACAGACACAAGAACTGACATCAAGAACAACAATCAGAAACGTTTCTAGCATGGAAAATCAAATCACGCTAAACACCATTGAGACTAAAATTGGAGAGTCATTTCTTATTGACCTTCCTTCAGACCCTTCAAGTGGTTACTCATGGAAAATTGAGCAATTGGATCAGTCGGTCATCAAATTTATAAAAGAAGATTTTCACCCTTTTGTCAACAACACAGGCACTTCAATGACGCAGTCATTGCAATTTATGCCTATCAGCAAAGGCAGCTCTATCATCGAACTGTGCTACGAGCAGACTTGGGACAGCTCTGACGCTCATATTAGGGCATTCAAAATTGAGATACATTAACCCCATACTTAAAAATTGATGCCGATCATCAAATCGATTAAGATTTGTTGCTCGGCATCTATTCAAACAATATCCACCTAGAGTAAATATTCACCATTCAATCCTAGTCTATTTAGGCTACATAAACCTCTAGCAGCTTGCATTCTCTCTCAGGATAAAATCCCAATTCATCAATGCTAGCAGGGATTAAGATGGTTTCTCCTTTGTTTACAATGGTCTTCTCACCATCACATTCAATCAAAAAACTGCTTTCGAGGCACATATAGACTACAAATGACTTAATGGAAGTATAATGTCTGGTAAGTGGCTGATCAAACAGGATCATGTTGGTAGTAAAGTAATTGCAATCCACCAATGGTGTCACTTGATTCTTTTGGGCTGAATAAGCCACTTTGGGATGGGTTACTACCTCATATTTAATCACATCCAGCGCCATTTCGGTATGTAAATCACGCTCTACACCATTTTCATCTTTTCTATTATAATCAAATATTCTATAAGTCAAATCACTGGTCTGCTGTATCTCAGCCAGCACAATACCTTTGCCAATAGCATGCACAGTTCCTGCGGGTATAAAAATCACATCGCCAGCAGTAACCTTTACTTTACGAAGTAAACTTTCAACCGTATCAGACTCCAAGGCTTCAACATATTCGTCTTGAGAGCAATCATGGTTAAACCCAAGTATTAGCTCAGCATCGGCATCAGCTTCCAACACATACCACATCTCGGTTTTTCCAAACTGATTGTGCCTCTCAAGCGCAACTTCGTCGTCAGGATGCACCTGAATAGAAAGCGTGTCATTAGCATCAATTAACTTGAACAACAATGGGAACTGGAGTCCAAATTGGTCATAGACATGATCTCCAACCAACTCACCCATGTAAATCTCAATCAACTCCTCGAGTGTATTGCCTGCCAAAAAGCCATTAACAACAATGGATGGATCATTTTCGAGTCCTGACAACTCATAGCTTTCTCCTAAAAACAAGGAGGTGGAAGCCTTGCTGAATAAGGAATTCAACTTGGTTCCACCCCATATTTTATCTTTCAGTATTGGCTCAAACTTTAATGGATACAACATCAATAATTAAAAATTAATAATTAATAATTAATCAGGCAATTACTGGCATTAAATTTCAAACACCATAGAATTGACAGAGATGATAAAACTAAACTTTGATAATAACTCTCCTCCAGAACAAAAAGATGAAGAATGACTTAAGTTTAGTCAATTTTAGATCGTTGAGCATAGTTTTGCTCCCACGCCCATGCACTTCGAAGGGTTTCCTCCACAGTTTCAGTTGCTGTCCATCCAAGTTCATTATTGGCATAAGATGGTTCTGCCCAAACTTTCTCGATATCACCTTCTCTGCGAGCCACAATTTTGTATGGTATTTTCACACCATTGACTTGCTCGAATGTTTTTAATATCTCCAACACCGACAATCCACGACCTGTTCCTAAATTAAACGTTTCAACAGCACTTTTAGTTCTATTTTCTAACATTCTTTGCACTGCAATGACGTGCGCCTTTGCCAAATCAACCACATGTATGTAATCGCGAATACACGACCCATCTGGTGTGTTATAGTCATCGCCAAACACTTGCAACTCCTTGCGCAGACCAATAGCAGTTTGGGTAACGAAAGGAAGTAGGTTGTTAGGCACTCCGTTAGGCAACTCCCCTATTTCGGCTGACGCATGAGCACCTATGGGGTTAAAGTAACGAAGAATAATACTTTTTGTAGATGCATTAGAATGAATAGTATCACGAATAATCTCCTCACCTATTTGTTTGGTATTGCCATAGGGCGACAATGCTGGTTTAATAGGAGCATCCTCTGTCACTGGAAGCACATCTGGCTGACCGTAAACGGTGCATGAGGATGAAAATACAAGATTTTGAACTTTATGAATGGGCATTAATTCTAACAAATTGACAAGAGACACTAGGTTGTTACGATAATATAACAATGGCTTCTCTACCGACTCACCTACCGCTTTGCTTGCAGCGAAATGAATAATAGCCACTATATCGCTATGTTTCTCAAACATTCTGTCCATGCTCACATAATCAACACAGTCGATATTTTCAAACACAGGTCGTATTCCTGTTATCTTCTCAATACCAGACAATACTTCAACATTGGAATTTGATAAATTATCTACGACAACTACTTCAAATCCTACTTTTTGCAATTCTACAACTGTATGAGAACCAATGTAGCCGGTACCTCCTGTTACTAATATTTTTGCCATATCTATGATATAAAATTAGCAATTGATCCAAATGAAGACCAATTGCTAAAATGTGAAATTATAACGATTAATTATTAAACAAATTCTTCGGATACACTCCTTTACGAATGAGTTCGTTGATTTTCAACACCACTTGAGGACGGTCTTCGGCATAAGTCACTCCAAACCATTTGGATGGGGTATCAAGCACTTTGCAACTTGCTTTTCCTTGAACAATTAACTCATTTACTGCAAGCGGAATGTAAAATTCAGATTTCAACTTTTGACCATGCTCTGCAAGAAAATCTTTGAAAAACGCTAAAGAGTAATCAAAATAATCGGGTGTAAAGCCCCACATATTCATTGACACTGGCGTGTTGGCTGGTATAGCTACTTCTTCGCCTTTTTCATCTAAGAAATTGATCTTACCACCTTTTTCTTCGATATGTGTACGCTCAACCACATTTTGCAACAATCCATTTTCATCCACCACACACACACCACGACTCACAGCACCACTTTCTGACAAGGTGTTTCCTACATGATAGCCCACCATGCAGTATTCATTGGTTTTTCCTACCACGTTTGTCAGGAAATCAGCCAATACAGCAAACGACTCTTGACCATAAAAATCATCAGCATTGATTACTGCAAATGGCTCTTTGATAGCATCTTTACCCATCAACACAGCGTGATTCGTTCCCCAAGGCTTCTCACGTTCTGGTGTATAGCTACATCCCTCTGGAACATTAGAGATTTCTTGAAACACCAAGTCTGTTTCTATCAAACCTTTAAATTTATCAAGCACTACATCCCTGAAGTCTTTTTCAAATGAGGGAC
>CANIXM010000139.1 GCA_947471245.1 Paludibacteraceae bacterium
GAATAGATTGAAAAAGGAGTATGCATTTTATCAATCCAAATTTTCGCTCGTTCCCATCGATGGTTCACAATGGAAATTGCTCAGATTGCGACCTGATAATTTTCCACACCTGAGAATAGCACAGTTTGCGAGCTTGATTCATGATTCAAGTAAACTATTCTCTAAGATTGTAGAAAATCCACAGCTGGATTTTCTTGCATTAGCCTTTCAAAGTCAACCCTCGAGCTACTGGAATACTCACTACCATTTCGGAGCAAGCTCTAAGCCAAAGTCTAAGAAGCTAGGAACTCAATCCATTAATCTACTGATAATAAACACAGTGGTGCCATTCCTCTTTTGTTATTCCATCAAAAAAAATGATGAAAGTTTGAAGGAACGTGCACTATATCTGCTGGAACAATTGCCAGCTGAGCGCAATGCAGTGATAACCAACTGGAATGCCCTTAACATTGCGAGTGATAACGCAGCAGACACACAAGCTTTGCTGTTTTTAAAAAAGGAATATTGTGATAATAAAAAGTGCTTGCGTTGTAGAATAGGGCACAAACTACTGACACTTTCGTCGTAGTGAATGGTCACAAATGTCACAGAATTGAAATAAAACCCTTGTAACTATTTATTTAACTGCATTATAAATGAATTTGTATAAACATCTGACAATCATCCTCACCTCAGCAATCACACTGATACTCATGCACTCATGCGCTAACAAAGGGATGGGACCCACTGGTGGTCAGAAAGACACTGTGCCTCCAACGATTCTTCAAAGCATACCCGAAAATGGCGTGTTGAATTTCAAAAAGAAGCACATTCAAATCGATTTTGATGAAAATGTGTCCATAGAGAAAGCCGCAGACAATGTATTTTTTTCTCCACCGCAAGTCAAAGCGCCAGAAGTCAAAGCACTCGGAAAAAGAGTGGTGATAGATTTTGAAGACCAGTTGAAAGATAGCACCACCTACTCGGTCAGTTTCGGCAATGGGATTGTAGATGTGAATGAAAAAAACCCCTTGAAAAACTATCAGTTTTCATTCTCTACCGGCAATGAGATAGACACCTTGCAGATATCGGGCACTGTAATCAATGCCGAAGATTTAAACCCCATTTCAGGAGTGATAGTGGGTATCTATTCGGAAACAGACGATTCTATTTTTAGCACGAAACCCTTTCTACGCATAGCACGAACCGATGAGAAGGGACATTTCTCAGTCACAAATATCAAGAAAGGAAAATACAAAGTTTTTGCTCTAGGCGATGTGAGCAAAGATTATTTTCATCAACCAGGTGAAGGACTTGCACTTCTTGACTCACTGATTACCCCCACTTATGGAATGATGCAGATGCGTGATTCGGTATGGAAAGACTCGTTGACTGCTGACAGCATGAAAATATTGGACAGTGTGCGTGTGTACACAAAGAATATGTTTTTTCCAAATGATTTGATTTTGAAATTCTTTAAAGAAAGCAAGAAGCGTCAGTACTTTGTGAAATCAGAACGCAAAATGCCCAATATGTTTAAACTGTTCTTTAATACTAATGCAGCCGCTTTGCCACAACTGAAGTGTCTCAACTGTGATTGGGAAGGAAAATACTTGGTTCAGAAAAACAAGACTTTGGATAGCCTCTCCTATTGGATTACTGACTCCACCATTTGGAAAAAGGACACACTGAAGATGGAGATGAAATACATGAAAACCGATTCGGTCTTTAACCTAGTAACCAAGACTGACACCATCAACATGGTGTATCGAAAGCCCAAAATATCGGCACAAGCACAAGCCAAAATGGGAAAAAAAGCCAAGCCCTTTGAATTCAAAACCAATGCCAGTACACCTTTTGAAATATATAAGCCTGTGATGTTTGATTTTGAAGCGCCCATAAGTGAAGTGGACATAAAAGGCATTACCCTCAGCCAGAAAATTGACACCGTGTACAAAGAAGTCAAATTCAAATGGCGACAGCTTGATTCGATAGGGATGAGTTATGCATTAGAAAACAAATGGATTCCCGAAAGAACTTACAAGATAGAAATCGATTCGGCAACTTTTACAAGTCTCTACCACACAGTGAGTAATAAGTTGACTGCCGAATTTAAAGTCAGATCATTGGACGAATATTCAAAAATGAAAATCATCATCGCCCCTTTCAACCCCAAAGCTGTGCTACAAGTTATTGACGATAAAGACAAGGTCTTAGCCTCGAAACCAGCACTGGCTAAAGGAACCCTGTTTGAGTACTTAAAGCCAGGAGCATATTATCTGAGGATGTTTGTCGATGAAAACGGCAATGGCAAATGGGATACTGGGGAGTTGGATTCACACAGACACCCCGAAGAGGTGTACTACTACAACAAGAAACTGTCGCTGCTAGCCAACTGGGAATTTGAAGAAACTTGGGATACCACCTTAGTGCCGTTGATGCAACAAAAACCCAATGAGCTGATAAAGGATGCTGCCAAAAAGAATGAATAAGCTCAAAACGGAAGTAATTATCTAATGAACTTTTGAAGCAACTTTGAAGCAAAGACACATCGACAATCAACCATGATTATACATTATTCAACTTGAAGTTAGCACCTTTCAACTACTTATTATAAATAAAAAATAATTATTTTTTGTTAAAATATAGTTCAATTCAGAAAATAGTGTATTTTTGTGTATCACGAATAGATAACTGATTCTCTACTTTCTCACATAACCATCTGTCGATATGCTTTTTAAGACTTTTAGATTGGGTGGAATCCATCCTGAATCCAATAAATTAGCTTCTTCCTTTGGTACTCAAGTACTTCCTTTACCAGAATTGGTGAAAATACCTATGGTCAGTCACATCGGGGCTCCTAGCCTACCGATTGTTCAGCCAGGTGACAGGGTGAAAGTTGGCCAACTCGTAGGTCAAGCCAATGGTCATGTTTCTGCCAATGTACATTCGTCTGTTTCGGGAACAGTGCTAAAGATAGATACCGTAGTTGATACTTTAGGAAAAGAGCAAACCGCTGTTTTCATCAAGGTTGAGGGTGATGAATGGGATGAAAAAATCGACCGGACTCCAGATGTGATTTCGACCTGTGATTTGGAGATACCACACATTCTTAATAAAATAATGAATGCAGGAATAGTAGGCATGGGCGGGGCCACATTTCCAACTCATGTCAAACTGATGCTACCTCAAGGTAAAAAAGCAGAAGTGCTACTGATCAATGGAATAGAATGCGAACCATATTTGACTTGCGATCATAGGTTGATGCTAGAGCGTGGTGAACAAATACTGGTGGGGGTTTCGATATTAATGAAAGCGTTGGGGGTCAACAGAGCCATTATCGGCATTGAAAAGAACAAAAAAGATGCAATCATAAATTTAAAAAAACACCTCAAAGCTTTTAATGGTATTGAGATTACAACCCTTAAAAACAAATACCCCCAAGGAGGTGAAAAGCAGTTGATCGAAGCATTGACAAACAAGCAAGTGCCCCACGGTGGTTTACCAATAGATGTAGGTTGCGTGGTTCAAAACATTGCAACTGTTCATGCCATATATGAAGCCGTACAGAAGAATAAGCCTTTGATAGAGCGCATCGTAACAGTGACGGGCAAGTCAGTAAAATCTCATGGTAATTATTGGGTTAGAATAGGTGTTCCATTATCATTTGTCGCAGAACAGACTGGAGGCGTACCTGAAGATACTGGAAAAATAATCGTAGGCGGACCTATGATGGGTAGGGCCTTGAGTAGCCTTGACAGTGTTGCATCAAAGGGTACGGCAGGATTGCTATATATTCAAAACGAAAAAGCGCGAGCCAAAGAAGAAGGTAATTGTATTCGATGCACACAATGCATAACCGACTGCCCGATGGGTTTAGAGCCATACTTATTAAAAAGTCAGGTCGATATGTCACTATGGACTGAAATGGAGGAAAGTAGAGTGATGGATTGCATAGAATGTGGATGTTGTGATTATTGTTGCCCATCTAACAAGACTTTATTATCGGCCATCAAGCAGGGAAAACAGGAAGTAGGCAAAATCATTCGTGATCGCAACAAGTAAACACCAAGCATTTAGTTCCATAAACCTGATTTCATGATAAAATAGACGGAAAAACATCAATTAATTCATCATATAACTGACCAAAGAATAGGATGCCTCAATTAAACAAATTACATGTATCTCCCTCACCACATGTTCATAGTGGTGACACAGTTGTCTCTAAAATGGGGACCGTAATTATTGCTTTACTGCCTGCATATTTGGTGGGATTGTATTATTTTGGGCTGGGTGCCCTGATTGTATCTGGTGTGGCAATAGTTTCATGCTTAATCATTGAATTTTTCATTCAAAAATTCGTACTCAAACAAAAATCCACCATCACTGACGGCTCTGCTTTACTTACTGGTTTGCTATTGGGAATGAATCTCCCATCTAATATACCAGCGTGGATGGTTGTTGTAGGCGCTATAGTTGCTATTGGAGTTGCCAAAATGAGCTTTGGTGGATTGGGTAGAAACATCTTCAATCCCGCACTTGTAGGTCGTGTTTTCATGCTAATTTCCTTTCCTGCTAAAATGACATTATGGCCTGCTCCTATGCCCTTGAATATGCATTACCTTGATGCAGAAACAGCTGCCACTGCACTTTCTATATCCAAAGAATTTTCAGTTCATGCAGTTGATAATTGGGATTTATTTATTGGCAATGCTGGCGGTTCCATCGGCGAAGTGTCGGCATTGGCACTGCTATTCGGGTTGGTGATTTTATTAATCAGAAAGGTCATTAGATGGCATATTCCAGTGAGTATATTGTCTACCGTTTTTATCATGGCTGCTATATTTCATTTCGCCAGCCCTGACCACTTTCCAACTACCCCTTTGTTTCATCTTTTGTCTGGGGGGTTGATGCTCGGAGCTATTTTCATGGCTACAGATTATTCCACGTCACCGATGACCTCTGTTGGGATGTTGATATACGGGGTTAGCATTGGTGTCATCACACTGCTGATACGTTATTTTGGCATTTACCCTGAAGGGATTTCATTTGCTATTCTGATAATGAACGGCGTTACTCCGCTGATAAATAAGTATGTAAAACCAAAACGATACTGGGAGGGAAGCAAAAAATGAAAAGACCAAGATTTAGTATTCCCAATGCAAGCTTTTTGTTTCTTGTGGTTAGTTTCATTTCAATCACCATTTTAGGAACCATTCACCATTTCACAAAAGAAAAAAGCACCAAAATTCCGACATTCGAAACCTTGGAAACTTTCAAGGATGTGCTTCCACTATTTGAGAATGTAGATACCATTCCACTTGAATTCAAGGAAGGTGAAGAAACAATAAAAGTCTATAAAGCTTACGACAAAAGTCAAAAGTGTGTTGGCGCTATAGTGTGTTCAACCTCACACAATGGATATGTGGGTGAGATAGACGTGTTGATAGGTTTCAATTCAAAAGGCGAGATACTGAACTATCGTGTATTGAGGCACAAAGAAACCACAGGATTGGGTGCTCGCATTGTCAACTGGTTTAAATCAAAAGAGGGCAAGCACAACATTATCGGAGTTAGAGTGAATGAAACGAATCTATCTCTTGTAGTAGATGGTGGTGAAATAGATGCAGTCACTGGAGCAACTGTGAGTGCCAGAGCATTTCTTTTTGCAGTTAGAAATGCCTACCTCGTACTACTTAAAAAGACAACCGTATTTGAAAACAGCATTGAAAACGACACTGTACCTGTACCAATACAAGATACAGACACCACTAAAATAAGCACTTTGAAAGGAGGTCCAAATGAGTAATTCTAAATCGTTTTTCGAGGGGTTGATTTCGAATAATCCGGTTTTCGTATTCGTACTTGGAGCTTGTCCTACACTGGTAGTTA
>CANIXM010000140.1 GCA_947471245.1 Paludibacteraceae bacterium
GTAGATTCCTTCGTAGTTTATCAGCGCTTTTGCGGCCGTAGGGATATCAACTCCTAGCTGTGCCACCACCGCTATTGCAGCTGTGGCATTTTCCATATTGTGTTTTCCCACTGTATTCATTTTGACAAGTTCGCCGTTGACCTTGAATTGGATTACAAATCCATCTTGCTCAAAGTCGCATCCTTGGTATCCTGCCATTTGTCCATCAATGCTGAAATCATTGGCTTGATTTACAGACAGCTGTGTGGCCAATTTGTTGGATCTATTGGTAATAAAAGTGGTAGTTGTATTATTTCTAAACGTGCCAAATATTTCCATCAACTCATCAATTTCTTGGTGATCTTTGTCAATGTTGAGCAACAGACCTATCTCTGGATGGTATTGGACTATTGAGCCATCACTTTCGTCGGCCTCAATTACGAGCCATTCGCCAGCACCGACTTTGGCATTGCCTATTTTACCTTCTCGAATGATGCTAGTAAGTCCTGCCCCACCGATAATACTTGGATTCTGTCCCGCAAAGCTCAGAATATCAAAAATCATGGCAGAAGTAGTACTCTTACCCGAAGTTCCACCTACGGCAATGGTGCGTTTACTTTCTGCTATTAGCGCTAGCACTTGCGAACGTCTTAGAATGGGGATGTTGAGTTCACGTGCTTTCTGAACTTCATAGACGGTCTCTTCTATGGCGGTGGAAACCACTACTAAGTCCGTGATTTCGGTGATTCCAGTTCCATCCTGTAGAAAGCAGGATATCCCTTCGGCTTCCAGTTTTTCTTTGGTTTCGTTGGGAGTGGAAGGCAGGAAATATCGATCACTGCCACTTACGTTCATGCCTATCCCCTGTAAGTATTGGGCTATGGCACTCATGCCAGTGCCTGCCACACCTATGAAAAATATGTTTTTAAAATCGGTGATTTTCAAGTCAGTTGTCTTTTAAAATGTTGGTAAAGAATTTATCTCAAATGTAGAAAAAAAAATCGTCACACACAACTCGGCGGGAAAGCCGGATGAACTTACCAAGATTTTCTACAACCATCACATCCAGTTGGGATTGATGGTTTTTTAACCACATAGTAACATAGGTAAGCAAGCAAGAATGGCTGAGATGTTTTAGAAAAAGCCCCTCCGACTCCCTCCGCCAGTGGGCGGACAGGCTCATAGGAGAGAGAAAAACAAAAAACAAACTGGTAAATTTCACTCCCTCAACATTGGCTGTAAGCCAAATATATTCTACCACTTCGTGGCGAAGATGTGAATACGATTTTATTACATCATTCAAATAAAGAAAACATCTACTGCTTCATGATGATAATGACAAACTCATTCGAATTTCTCGTTTCTCTTTTGTTAGTATTGCAATGCTTACCTGTCAGATGCCATCGCACACCTATCAGATGCCTTCGCTTGACTGTCAGATGGCATTTCTTACCTGTCAGACGCCTTCGCACACCTATCAGATGCGTTCGCTTACCTGTCAGACTCCATTTCTTGCCTGTCAGATGGCTTCGCTTACCTGTCAGATGGCTCCGCTTGCTTGCCAGATGGCATTTCTTACCTGTCAGACGCCTTCGCTTACCTATCAGATGGCTCCGCTTGCTTGCCAGATGGCATTTCTTACCTGTCAGACGCCTTCGCACACCTATCAGATGCCTTCGCTTGACTGTCAGACGACATTGTTTGCCTATCACACGTCATTACTTGCCTACAATAGTCGTCATCGGGTCTTACTCCCTCTCCTTCGGAGAGGGTTGGGGAGAGGCTCTAAAAGGCGATGCAGGAAGTCCATCCTTATTCATCAGATTGCAGTTGGGTTTATTTTCCCATCCGTACCTTACTTCCACAGGGACTTTCACCTCTGGTGATGTGACCACCACCGTATTGCCATCAATGGTTGCAGTGGCATCATAAAACTTCATATCCTCACCCGCTATGGTGAAACCCTTGAGCATTGCCCCATCCTTCGCACACAATCCACCACCGACTTCGGTAAATTGCACCCGGATACTACTACCCTCCACTTTTATGCTTTCGTACATTGGGCCAGATGCCTGTATGGATTCATGATACGCCACTTTGCGGGCTACAAGTGCCAGCCGCTCTCCCACCTCTTTTTTGTTGTGAGGGTGTAGGTTGTTCGCTTTCACCAAGTCGATGGTGACAGCCATGCCTGTGTTGGGATAGATAAGGGTGTGTAATTGAGCTTCGCGAAGCTCTGCCCATTCATCCTTCTCTTGATACTGATTCGAACTATAGCCGGGAAGTTGTACAAATAAAAACGGAAGATTTCCTTGTTTCCACCTGCATCGCCAATCTTGAATGAGTAAGGGGAACAAAGTCTTGTACTCCGTAGCTCGATGTGCATTGCCTTCACCTTGATACCATATAAATCCTTTTAGTGAATAAGGAATGAGTGGTGCTATTTTAGCATTGTATATCAAACCAGGAATTTTGTTATATCCATCATCCTTCACAAATGCTTGTTCGAGATTTGCATTGTATTTCCAGTTGCCACTCAGGGTCATTTTGTTTGCTTTGCCGTTGTTGGTGGTCAAAAACATACTATCTGATGGCCCGAGTAGTCCGCCTTTCCCCCACATGTCTAGCAATCTTATTACCACTACATTATTGCCTTCTTTGACATATTTGGCTGGCACTTTAAAAGAACGATATTGATCAAAATCCATCTCAGTGGAGCCTATTAATTCTCCATTAAAATAGACATGGGCAGCAATGTCAAGTTGTCCAAAACTTAGTAACAAGTCCTTGCCCTTGTATTTTTGGTCGAGTACCAACGATTTTCTGAACCATATTACACCTTCATATTGTCCCAACTCTGTTTGTTCGATGGATTGTGGCACGTTCATCGTTTTCCATTGATTGTCATCATAATCTGGCAGATGCACCTTTGATTTCAATCCATCAAAAGCAGTGCTTGCCAATGACCAACTGAGACTGCTGATTTTTGTTCGACTCGAAATCACCTCGTTGGTAACGCCCGTTTGAATAAAGTCATCAATGCGTTTTTTCATATCAGGCATGGTGCGTAACATGTCCTGACTCACCCACGCTTCACAAGCTGTTCCGCTCCATGTATCTTTTATGAGACCGATAGTTACATGTTGATCCTTCTCTATTTCCTTTCCGAAATAATAAGCCACTGCCGAAAAGTTTTTCACCGCACTACTATCACACTTGAGCCATGGTCCTCCTTCCACATCTTCCTGTGGGCTAACGGACAATAAATTATTGACTGAAAATAATCGAATATTTGGAAATTGCTTGGCAGTAATTTCATCCCGTGCATGTTCCGAATTTTTCACCGAAAAATCCATGTTGGACTGACCACTTGCCAGCCATACATCGCCCACCATCACATTTTCGAACACTTTTTCTTTATTGTCACTACTTATATTCAATTGATACGGACCACCCGCCTTCATTGGAGGTAAATACATCAGCCATTTACCTTTATCATCAGCCACGCAGTGTTGACTTCCGGCATAAGCCCATTGCGTTTGAGAACTTAAACCACCTTCAGCATTAAAACCCATACTATGCATTACTTCACATCTCAACGACACTGCCACTTTTGACCCTGGAGTAGCCGTTCCCCACACCGCTACATTGGTCTCACGTTGCAACACCATGTTGTCGGAAAAAATAGTAGGGAGAGACACTTGCGAAAACGAGTTAATCGAAATTAAGAAAACAAGGAATGTAAGAATCTTCTTTTTCATGAGCGAATGACAATTTAAGGAACTTATATCAAATGACAAAGGTAAAAAAAAGATGACAAATGAGGGTATAATAGTCAATGATCTTAGGAATAACTAAACCAATCTCTATCCGCCAACTCAAAAACAAGCATAGCATCCCTAATTTGCGAAAAAGTCCTAAATACCAACTATTGGGTATTTATAACTGTTACACTTTTGGTAATTTTGCAAAATATATTTAATAATGTCCGTAATGATTAATAAAAGACTAATATTTCTCTCATTTTCCCTGTTAGCAATTCTAACAGTAAAAGGTGCTGGAATTATCAAAGGCAAAGTCCTATCGGGCGAAGAGCCAATAGAATATGCCATGGTGTATGTAAAAGGCACCACCCATGGGACTACAAGCAAAGAAGATGGCAGTTTTGAGATGCGCCGTGTGAATCACAACAAATGCATGATCATCACTACTTGCATGGGCTATGAACCTGACACACTTCGCATCAATCTAGGCGATGAGGAAACAAAGACCGTAAACATCAACCTAAAAAAAAGCACAAAAACTATTGGTGAGGTGACAGTTACAGGCACTATGAAAGAAGTGTCATTGTCAGAAAGCCCTGTAGCGATTGAAATCATCACCCCACGCCTATTTGAAAAAAACCCCACTCCTAGTATCTTTGAGTCGCTGAACATGGTGAACGGAGTGCGTCCACAAATACAATGCACCGTGTGTAGCACAGGCGACATACACATCAATGGCATGGAAGGTGCTTACACCATGGTGATGATTGATGGGATGCCAATAGTTTCTGCACTGGGTAGCGTATATGGACTGATGGGCATTCCCAATTCCATCATCCAACGAGTAGAAGTTCAAAAAGGACCAGCTTCTACCCTTTATGGCTCGGAAGCAGTGGGTGGGCTCATCAATGTGATTACCAAAGACCCTCGCTTGGCACCAAAAGTGAGTGTGGACTTGATGGCAACATCGCAACAAGAATTTAATGGCGACATGAGTTTCCGTTACAACATTGGCAAAAGAATCACTTCGTTATTCAGTGCCAATGTATTCCATTTTGACAACAAGCTAGACATCAATAAAGACAATTTCACCGATATCACCTTACAAAAACGCTATGCCTTTTTCAATAAATTCTCTTTCAAACACGACAAAGGCAACTACTCACAACTGGCTGTGAGATACTACTACGAAAACAGATGGGGTGGCGAAATGAGATGGAACGAAACACTTAGAGGGAGTGACTCCATCTATGGCGAAAGCATATACACCGACAGACTGGAACTGATTGGGTCATCACCTCTCAATTTTCTGGGTGATGGGTTCAAACTTCAATATTGCTTCAACTCCCACTTACAAAACTCAGCTTATGGGAAAACTCCATTCAGAGCTGATCAAAAAATTACATTCGTCCAACTGACGAAAAATATTGCCATTGGCGCTAATGACATACTGATTGGAACTGCACTACGCCACACTTGGTATGACGACGACACTGTGATTACCCGCAATGCGATGGACACCACACGCTCCAACCCCACCATCACCTTGCTCCCTGGTGTATTTGTACAAGATGAAATCAAACTGAGTAATTCCAATAGTGTGTTAGTCGGAGTTAGATATGACTACAACAACCATCACGGTGGCATCTTCTCGCCACGAGCCAACTGGAAATACAAAATCAACGAACACAACACCATTAGATTCAGTGTAGGAAATGGATATAGAGTAGTAAATATTTTCAGCGAAGACCACGCTGCATTCAATGGGTCGAGGGTGGTAGAAATTAAAAGCGACATCAAACCCGAGCAATCGTGGAACGGGACTTTCAACTATTCGTTATTCAAAGCATTTGGTTTTGGATATGTTAGCATAGAAACCAACGCATTTTTGACTCGCTTTAGCAACAGGATAGTGGCCGACTATTTTACCGATGCCAACAAAGTTATTTTTGATAATCTCAATGGCTATGGCATCAACAGAGGCGTGGGCATGCAAATGCACTGGACATTTAACATCCCACTCAATATCACCCTTGGTGCCACCTACATGGATGTGTTCCTGATGAAAAACAACGAGCAAAATGTATTGGAAAAAAC
>CANIXM010000141.1 GCA_947471245.1 Paludibacteraceae bacterium
GTAAAAGTGATGGAGTCAATTTGCTCTGCCGTAGGTTTAGGAGTGAAGATAGAAACCACTACCATCATCAAAACGATAAAAACAAGTAACCAAATTTCAAATATCAACCAATTGGTTTTCCAAAACCATGAAGTTGATTCCCAAAAACCCCCAGTCATCACATCTTTTCCACTGTGGGTGAAAACATTGGTAAGCAAACGTGCCATCCCAATGAAAAAACCTACAATCATACCAGCTTCTCCAGCTTTAGGTGTAATTCTTTTAGAAAATATTCCGAGTACAAACACTGCCACCATAGCTGGTGCAAGTAAAGACTGAATACCTTGTAGGTAATCATAAAGGCTACCTAAATTCATCATTACTGGAATCCAAGCCATACCCAATACAACAACGACCATAGTTGCAATACGTCCAACAAGAACATAGGTACTTTCACTCTTATCTTTATACATCGGTTTATAGAAATCCTCAGTAAAAAGTGTGGCACATGAATTGAAAAAAGCCGCCAATGAAGCCACCAATGCAGATATAAACCCGATAGTAACAATTCCCTTAACTCCCGCAGGCAATACAAATTTCACCATTGAACCAAATGCTGTATCTGGGTTTTCTAGAGTAAAACCACTGCCTGGACGAGCCGCCAATGCTGCTGCAATCATTCCAGGAATTAAGAACATGAAAACAGGAAGAACTTTGAAATAACCAGCAGCAATTGTACCTCTACGAGCACGTTTCATCACTACATCATGAGCCTCACCTTTTGTTTGTCCCAATACACGTTGTACAATGTGTTGGTCGGTACACCAATACCAAAAGCCAATGATAACAGCTCCGATGAACACCCAAAAACCAGGATAATCATCATACATAGGATCACCAGTTTCGAAGTGAAACATGTGGTTGGTTCCATAAGCTACACCATCTTTACCAACACTTAGGGTTTTGGCATGGTCAATCATAGCTGTCCAACCCTGAGCAATGTCTCCACCACCCAATGCTGACAATCCAAGGAATAATACGAGGAATGAACCGATAATTAGAATTGGAGTTTGAATGGCAGATAAGGTCATAACACCTTTCATCCCACCAAACACAGTAAATACGCCTGTGAGTACAATTAAGCCAATAGCGCCATACCAAAAAGGAAGACCCAAAAGACTTTCCATGAAAATACCACCTGTAAATGCAGTCACACTAACCTTAGTAAGTACATAGGCGATAAGTGTGATGATTGACAACCATGAACCAGTAGCAGGAGTATATCTGTTTTTCAAGAAATCAGGCATGGTGATAATCTTGCCCAATTTGGCATTCATTAGCTGATAAAATGGAACAAATAACCATCCTAAAATGAGAATCATCCATCCTTGCATTTCCCAGTGTGCCATACCAACACCTGATTTAGCACCAGTTCCAGCAAGTCCCACTAGGTGTTCAGAACCAATGTTTGCCGCAAAAATAGCTGCACCGATGATGTACCAAGGCTCCCCTTTTCCGAATAGATAATCTTCGCTATTGGCACCAACTTGAGATAGTTTGTCTTTTTTTACCGAACGCCAGACAGCCCAGGTTACAGCAAGAATACCGACAGCGATAATGACCCAGTCGAGCCATATAAATTCATGTGAACTCCAATTCATAATTTCTAACTATTAAATTTTATTTTGATGATAATTCGTTTTCAGTAAATTGGCCTAAGCTGACATACTTTTTGTATAATTCAGCATATAATTTTGCATTTTCGGCATTGGGAAAATACTCAGATGCAAAACCCATTCCCATGGCTGCTTGTGCATCTTCTACTTTATCGTACACACCAGCAACTACAGCAGCAAACATCGATGCACCAAAAGCACATGCTTGTTCAGCTTTAGCCACTTTGATGGGCATGTTCAATACATCGGCCATGGTTTGCATTACGAAAGGTGACTTCAATGAAATACCACCGATGCCGATAATTTCTTTAATTTCCACACCATTTTCAATGAACCGATCTACTATTGCTTTTGAACCATAAGCAGTGGCTTCAACCAACGCACGGAAAACCAAAGGCGCAGAGCTTCCAAGAGTAATCCCTGTGATTGACCCTTTGAGCAATTGGTTAGCATCAGGAGTACGACGACCATTCATCCAATCAGTAGCCATGATAGTAGATTCAGATACAGGAACCAACATCGCTTCATTTGATAAAGCTGGTATGATTTGATCCAGTGTTTCTTCAATTAACTTTTGTTTGGTGGCCTCATCTACTAATGTGGTTTTAGCAAGAATATTTTCAATAGGCCAAGCCACTACACGTTTGAACCATGCGTAAATATCTCCAAAAGCCGATTGACCAGCTTCAAGACCAATTAATCCTGGAATTACAGATCCATCCACTTGTCCACAGATACCTGGGATTAACTTGTGGCCCATTTCTTCGTACGAAGACACCATGATATCACATGTAGAAGTCCCAATCACACGTACCAATGAGCCAGGTTTCACTTCAGCACCAACAGCACCCATGTGACAGTCAAATGCACCAGCAGCAATAGCAACATTGGTCGTCAAACCAAGACGAGCAGCCCACTCAGGAGTAAGATTACCTACTTTTTTATTACTTGGACAAGTTTCTGTATATAGTCTATCTCTGTAACCTGCTAACAATGGATCAAGTGTAGTAAGGAAAGCCTCAGAAGGAAGTCCACCCCATTTATCTAACCACATAGCTTTGTGTCCAGACGCACAGCGGCTACGGCAAATAATGGATGGTTCAGTTTTGCCAGAAAGGAGACCTGGCAACCAATCGCAATGTTCAACAATAGAATAGCCTGCAGCACGAACTTTTTCGTCAGCACGTAACACATGAAGCGCCTTTGCCCAAAACCACTCAGACGAATAAATACCACCTTCATACGATGTATAGTCAATATCCCATTTACCAGCAAGCTCATTGATTTCTTCTGCTTCTTGAATAGCAGTATGATCTTTCCACAACACAAACATTGCGTTTGGATTTTCGGCAAATTCAGGTAGAAGTGCTAGTGGGGTTCCAGACTTATCAGTAAACACGGGTGTGCTACCTGTGGTGTCAAATGCCATACCTACCACATTCTCAGCAGTACCTGCTGGACATTTTGACAATGCATCTTTTACAGTGTACTCAAGCACTTCAACATAATCTAGCGGATGTTGACGATACTGATTAGCGGTAGGAACACAGTATTTACCTTCCGCCCAACGTGGATAATTTTTCACAGAAGAAGCCAATTCCTCTCCGGTATTGGCATTCACTACAACGGCACGAGCTGAGTCGCTACCATAATCTAAACCTATTACAAATTTCATAAAAGCCCCCTCTGACTCCCCCTTAGGGGAGAATATTTTTATTATTAATACTTATTTAGCTAAAATAAATGCACTCCCCCAAAGCCTCCCCAATGGGGAGGTTGGAGGGGCATTTTATCTCAATGCTTTGTTTAACATGTAATACACCTCGTTGTTGCGAATATCTTGTTTGAACTGACGCATGTTGGTGTCTTTATCAATAATCAACATTTCGAGGTCGGCAATTTCAGCATAATCTTCCATCATTTCGGTAGTGATAGAGAAAGAGAAGCTAGAGTGGTGAGTACCACCAGCTACTATCCATGCTCCTGCTCCTACTTCTAGGTTTGGTTGAGGAATCCAAAGACCACAAGCTACTGGCAATTTAGGCAATGCCTCTGGCTCGATAACTTCCACTTCGTTAACAATCATACGGAAACGATTACCCATGTCAACGATAGTTGCAGCAATACCAGTACCTTTGTGCGCTTGGAAAATCAAACGTGCACATACACCTGCATCACCTATACCTAAGAAATGAACTTCAATACGTGGTTTTTCAGCAGCAATTTCTGGATTGATTTCCAACATGTGTGATTGAAGAATTGCACTTTGAGCACCATTGAAATTCAACACATAATCTTCAAGGAATGAACATCCACCAGGCAGACCTTGTGCCATCACCCACATGGTGCGAGTCAAAGCAGCAGTTTTCCAGTCGCCTTCAGCACCAAATCCATAACCTTCAGCCATCAGACGTTGAGATGCAAATCCCATCAACTGAGACATGCCTTCCAATTCATTGAAACTAGTTGTGAATGCAGTGGCTCCTTTAGCTTCCAAAAACTTGCGAAGTCCAATTTCCTGAGCTGCAGCTTGACGAACAGAAATGTGTTTTTCGGCACCTTTCTTACAGTCATCAGCAAAGTCATATAGTTTTTCATATTCTGTAATCAAAGCATCAATTTCAGGCTCGGTTACAGCATTTACATAAGGCACCAATTTAGCAATAGGTGCATTGTCAACGTGGTAACCCAAGCGGATTTCTGCTTCTACTTTGTCACCGTCAGTAACAGCAACATTATTCATGTTGTCACCAAAACGGATGATCAACATATTTTGAGAATCAGCCCATCCAGCACAAACACGCATCCAAGAAGCGATTTTGGCATGAGTTGATTGGTCTTTCCAATATCCAACCACTACTTTGCGTGGTTTGCGAAGACGGCTTGTGATGAAACCAAACTCACGATCGCCGTGAGCTGATTGATTTAAGTTCATGTAATTCATATCAATTTCTGACCAAGGAATTTGTTGGTCAAATTGAGTATGAAGGTGCAACAATGGTTTTTTATAATCCATCAAACCATGAATCCACATTTTTGCAGGCGAGAATGTATGCATCCAAGTAATCAAACCCACACACTTCGTATCTCCATTAGCAGCACGCATAATTTCAGCTATCTCTGATGAAGAATTAGCTGTTCCTTTATAAACTACTTTTACAGGAAGATTGCCTGAGTCATTCAATCCCTTTACCATTTCATTTGAGTGAGCATCAACAGACACTACTGCATCACCACCGTATAGCAATTGTGCTCCGGTCACGAACCATACTTCTAAATCTTTAAAGAATTCCATACTATTTATTGTGTTAAATTATTAATTTTATTTTGTTTTTTTGTATTCAAATTTGAGACAATGAGCAAGCTTATTTCTGACCATAATATGCATTTGGGCCGTGCTTACGCATAAAATGCTTGTCTATCAACAATGGATTCATTTGCAAGTTGGGATTCACCGTATATGCTATGTAGGCCATTTTTGAAACTTGCTCCATCACCACTGCATTGTGAACCGCATCATGAGCGTCTTTTCCCCAAGAAAATGGTCCATGATTGCAGACCAAAACAGCTGGCACATGATCTGGGTTTATCGTAGCAAAGCGTTCAATAATCACTTTACCTGTTTCTTTTTCATATTCACCTTTCACTTCTTCCTCTGTCATCATTCTGGTACAAGGTATTTCTTGAGCAAAATAGTCTGCATGCGTAGTACCAATATTAGGCACATCACATCCTGCTTGAGCCCAAGAAGTGGCATAGGTAGAGTGGGTATGAACCACGCCACCAATATTTGGAAAAGCTTTGTACAATTCGAGGTGAGTAGCAAGGTCAGACGATGGTTTTAGTTTCCCATCAACCACCTTTCCATCTAAATCCACCACCACCATGTCATCAGCAGTCATCACATCATAAGATACACCCGATGGTTTGATAACCACTAAGCCGGTCTTGCGATCAATAGCACTAACATTACCCCAAGTAAAGATGACCAATCCATGCTGTACCAGCTCTAAATTTGCTTTGAAAACCTCAGCCTTTAATTTCTTCAACATAATAAATAATAATTAAGTTTTTTATTAGTGTAGAATTTACACTAATTCATTTACTAAAATAAATTCAAGAAGTTACATGCATACAGTAGCATGTAAAAGTCGTTTATTTCGAGGAGTGAACTACGAAAA
>CANIXM010000142.1 GCA_947471245.1 Paludibacteraceae bacterium
AACATTTTTATTTGCTGAGTGGTGGTGTTTTGAGCTTCGTCAAGTATCACCACGGCATCACTAAGCGTACGTCCACGCATGAACGCCAGTGGTGCTATTTGAATCGTGTTGTTTTCAAGATATTCTCGTAGCTTGAGTGGTGTGAGCATGTCCTGTAGCGCATCGTAAAGTGGTTGTAAGTAAGGGTCAATTTTTTCCTTCATGTCTCCAGGAAGAAATCCCAATTTCTCACCGGCCTCTACTGCGGGTCTACTAAGGATGATTTTCTTAATTTCTTTGTTTTTCAAAGACCGTACTGCCAATGCAATGGCGGTGTAAGTTTTTCCAGAGCCTGCTGGTCCGATGGCAAATAGTAGGTCATTCGTTTCAAATTCTTTGACCAGCTTTTGCTGATTAGGGGTGCGAGCCATGATGGACTTACCATTCACTCCATGTAGAATTAGATTTTCAAATTTAAATTCTACGGGGTCACTACCTTTCAATATCTCAATGATGTTGTCTTCACTCAGTGAGTTGTTGGACAAACAAAACCGCTCAAGTTTCTCTAGTTTGATCACAAAACTACCAACATGTTCCTCATCGCCAGATATTTTAAGCGTATTCCCTCTGCCAATAAGTCTAAGTGATGGACTTAGGTTTTTTAATAATTGAAGATTGGCATTATTCACACCAAAAAAGATGGTGGTGTCAGTATGCTCTGATAGTTCAAAAATAGCCTCCCCAACCCCTCCAATGGAGGGGCTTTGAGTAAGGCTATGTGATGGTTTTGTCATATACTGTCTTTAAGCCTCCCTATGGGGAGGTTGGAGGGGCTTTTAGTACGCAAACAATGGATAAGCTTCCATGGTTTTGTTGACACGCTCGCGAACTGATTTGATGACAGCTTCGTTTTCTACATTTGAAAGCACTATCTCAATCATTTCTGCAATTTCTGCCATCAATTCCTCTTTTGCACCACGAGTAGTGATGGCTGGAGTTCCTAGACGAATACCAGATGTTTGGAATGCCGAACGACTGTCAAACGGCACCATGTTTTTGTTGACAGTGATGTCAGCTTCTACTAATACCTTTTCAGCTACTTTACCAGTTAGTTCAGGAAATTTAGAACGAAGATCTACCAGCATTGAGTGATTGTCAGTTCCACCAGAAATGATAGTAAATCCACGAGCTATCAATGCGCTGGCAAGTGCTGCGGCATTTTTTTGAACTTGAGCTTGGTATGCTTTGTATTCTGGTTGAAGACACTCTCCGAAAGCTACTGCTTTAGATGCTATCACGTGCTCTAGTGGTCCACCTTGGATACCAGGGAATACAGCTGAATCAAGCAATGCAGACATCATTTTCACTTCGCCTTTGGGTGTGGTTTTGCCCCATGGGTTAGGGAAGTCTTTACCTAACAGGATGATACCACCACGAGGTCCACGAAGGGTTTTGTGAGTAGTAGAAGTTACAATGTGTGCCCATTTAAGTGGATTTTCAAGTAATCCTGCAGCAATTAGACCAGCTGGGTGCGCCATGTCTATCATCAATATTGCGCCAATCTTATCGGCAATTTCGCGCATACGTTTGTAATCCCACTCACGAGAGTAAGCCGATCCTCCACCTACGATTAATTTAGGCATTTCACGAAGTGCTACATCTTCCATTTGGTCATAATCCACGCGACCAGTATCTTCTTTTACGTTGTATTCACATGGTTTGTAAAGAATACCAGAACTGTTTACCAATGAACCATGAGACAGGTGACCACCATGTGATAGGTTTAAACCTAAAAATTTATCGCCAGGATTTAAGCAAGCCAAAAATACAGCAGCATTAGCTTGTGCGCCAGAGTGTGGTTGTACGTTTGCCCATTCAGCTCCAAAAACTTCTTTGAGTCTGTCAATGGCTATTTGCTCGCTTTGGTCCACCACTTCACAGCCACCATAATAGCGTTTGCCAGGATATCCTTCGGCATATTTATTAGTTAATACGGAACCCATCGCTTCCATAACTTGCTCACTTACAAAATTTTCGGATGCGATTAACTCGATTCCTTTTAATTGACGTTGTTTTTCACGTGCAATGATGTCAAAAATTACTTGGTCTCTTTTCATTGGTTTAAAAATTAAGCCCCCTAAATCCCCTCCCGTTTATGACGGGATTAACAGCTGGGACTTTTGAAGATTTTTTAAAATATAGTTTATTTGTTTTTTATAGTGGTGTTGTCTTGTAATCTATTAATTAGCCTCAAGTGGTTAGGATTTTTTCTTTTGAACTGACCACCCGAACTTGCCTATTTCCTCACCCAATTTGTAATAGTGTCCGTGTGAATAGGCTATAAGTTTGGCATCCGACAGTTTAAACTCGTCCGTTTTTGGGTCAATATATTGACTGTCTGCCATGATGTTAACCACTTCAGCAATGAACATGTCATGTGATCCGAGTGGTATGATTTGTGTCACTTTGCACTCAATACACAGTGGTGATTCTTTGATATAAGGCACCTTTACTTTTTCACCCATCACAGGTGTAAGATTCATTTCTTTAAATTTTTGGTGGTCTTTTCCACTGCGTACCCCACACCAGTCGGTAGCTAGTGCCATGTTTTCGTTAGTAAGATTGATGGTGAATTCTTTGTTTCTCTTTATCATCTGATAGGAGTGTCGTTCGGGTCTTACTGATATGTAACACATGGGCGGATTGGTGCAGATTGTTCCAATCCAACTAATAGTGATAATGTTGTAGCCATCGGTTTCACTTCCGCATGTCACTAATGCTGCTGGAACTGGGTAAATAAGCGTGCCAGGTTTCCAAGAAACATGGGTAGATGGCACTTGGTTTAGTTCATTTGTTGTATCTATTGTTGTCATGATAGATTTTTATTTTGCTGTAACTGGTTTATTTGTAGATGTATTAATGAAATGTTTGACTCATTTCTTGGTTCTAAAATCTTGGTTCTTACTACCTATTTTATTTTTATCTTGTCTTGTTTTGTCTCTCTTTCGCAGTAATTACATTTTAGTAATGTCTCATTATTATTGTGATTGACAAAGAATAGAGTGGCTACCGGCTGATTATTGGTGATGCAATTTGGATTGGCACATTGTACTATTTCTTTGATCTCTTTAGGCAATGTGAGTGAGCGTTTTTCTATCACTTCAAAATTTCGGATGATATTAATTCTTGCTTGTGGCACCACTAATGCTATTTTATTTGTCTCAGCCTCTTCAAATATTCTGTCTGATATTTTGATGATTCCCTTAGTCCCAATTTTGGTGCTTTCGAGGTTGTTACCTACAGTGATTTGGTTTTTACACTTGTCCAAATGGAGGATAGACACTACTTTGAATAGTTTATCCGTTGGGATCTGATCTATCACAGTTCCATTGCAGAGTGCAGCTACCTTAAGTTTCTTTTCCATTTTTTAGTTTTAAATTGTCCTTGACCTAACTTGTTGCTAGTTGGGTGTTGATGTTGTTTTGCGTGTAAATGTTTTTGTGTCAAATCACATTTTACGACTGAGTAGGTTGTCTGTTTTTTTTTAGCAATTGAGCACCTTACTCACTATAGCCTGTCTAATGTAAAGTCCGTTTTGAGCCTGTTTGAAATAATAAGCTTTGGGATTGGAATCTACATCGGCATCTATCTCCGACACACGTGGTAGTGGGTGCAAAATTCTTAAGTTTTGTTTTGTAGTGTTTAGCATGCTGTTGGTCAATGTGTAAATGTTTTTTACACGTTCGTACTCCATCATGTCTTGAAATCGTTCTCGCTGCACCCTAGTCATGTAGAGGATGTCAGCATCGTCAAAGTTACCCTCTAGCTCAGTCTCTTCGGTAAATTGAATGTTGTGTTTATGGCAAAACATTTTGTATTCGTCTGGCATCTTGAGCTCATCAGGTGCAATAAATTTGAATGTCGGTTTGAAGTGTGACATGGCCATGATAAGCGAATGTACAGTTCTACCATATTTTAAGTCGCCTACCAAACAAATGGTTAGGTTCTCAAGTGTGCCTTGTGTTTTAAATATAGAATATAAATCCAACAATGTTTGAGATGGATGCTGGTTGCTACCATCGCCAGCGTTGATAATGGGTACTGGCGATATTTCTGATGCGTATCTGGCAGCACCGTCCAGCGGATGGCGCATGACTATCGCATCGGCATAAGAACCTACCATGTGAATGGTGTCGTTCAATGTTTCGCCTTTGGAAGAGCTACTGGTAGATGCATCCGAAAAACCTATGATAGAACCCCCTAGACGGATAACAGCTGTCTCAAAACTCAATCGTGTACGTGTTGAGGGCTCAAAAAATAATGTGGCAATAACTTTCCCGTCGAGTGTTTTACGATTTGGGTTAGTTTCAAAATCAGCAGCAGAATCAAGAATTTCCAGTATTTCTTGCTTGCTGTAATCAGAAATGGATACTAAACTGTTTTTGCACATGGTATGATTTTTTAGTATAAGGTTAACTATCTAAAAATGGGAATTGATGAACCAATCTATGATTAAAAAAAAACCAACACAAATCTCTTTTGGATTTACATTGGTCGTAGATTTTGCAAGGCGAAATGCGCTAAGCAATTTTCTGATTCTGAATTGCTTATCGTGAAATGATATTGGTTTATTTGCTCTATCATATTAAGATACAAAGATAAAGGATTTTGTGCAATAACTCACTCAATACTATAAGAAGATTTCAACAATGTGAGAAAAATTATTTTTGAGGGTAATCACCAATTTTAAGGTCATAAGTGTTTTTTAATTTTGAGAGGGTTTCTTCGAAATTGATATTTTCAATACGTAGTTTTATCAAACACACATTATCAAATTGTTGCTGAATAATTGTAGCATTTGTATCTTTAATTATTTTCATTACATCATTCATCTGTAGGTAATTAAATGTAATGTCAATGTCCCATTCGATATTCTTGTCAATGATTGTTGCATTGCATAGCGCATCAATAGTGGCTTCTTTGTAGGCGGTAGTAAGTCCTCCAGTACCCAACAATACACCACCAAAGTATCGAACCACCACTACCAAGATATTTGTTAGGTTTTTGGAATTGATCTGACCCAATATTGGTTTACCAGCAGTGCCTGATGGCTCACCATCATCAACAGCACGGAATTCTTTTCTTTCAGCGCCCAGCATATATGCGTAACAGATATGACGAGCATCAAAATAATCTTTCTTAAAAGTTTTGATGTGTTCTTTCACTTCGTCCACATGGGTGACAGGGTAGGCAAATGCCAGAAACTTGCTTCCTTTTTCTTTGTAGATGCCTTCGGATGGTGCTGATATGGTTTTGTAATTATTCATCAACTGCAAAGTTAATCTTAAAAAAAGATTCTTTCTCGAGTTCAATAATTAATTTCGTAACTTTGCATCATAATTTTGAGTTGAGTTATGAAAAAATATATTCCTATTTTATTAATTGTGTTATTCTCTAGTTTACAGGTGGTTTTAGCGCAGAAAGATTCTTCAATATTTAAAATTCCCAAGCAAATAAGTGTTGAGTTTGGTTACCGAAATTCATTTTACACTCACACATATCTCACAAATACGGCCACGCCACAGGGATTGCCTAATATGGCTACACATGGCTACGGTGGATTGATAGATTACGCGTGGCAGCTGAGCGGATTTGGAGGTAAGAGACCTGCTGCATTCATTTCAGTTCCAATGGGCTATTCTGTTTTGTTGCCTGATGATGCTACTTCAAGAAAGGTGTCAATGTTGAACTATGGTTGGACTGTGAGGCATGATTTGGCTAAAGCCAGTTGTAAAGTAGTTCCTTTTCTTGG
>CANIXM010000143.1 GCA_947471245.1 Paludibacteraceae bacterium
ATGACATTCTATTGGAACATTATTCTAGAGGAGTGATGGGACATAGCTATTTTTCGGCACAACTTAAACTACATCAGAAATGGGGAAAATATTTGCCATTGTTTAATCGTTCATTTGACCAACGTGGCATTGACACCATCCTTCCAAAAATAGAACAGGATGCATTCGATATTTTCTATAAGCGACTGGTTCGTTCAAAAATTGCAATTTCAGACATCCATACTATGGTTAGGTTTTACGCCTCCAAAGCTGGACTTAAATCAGTTTTAAAAAATGTATTTTGCCTTTACATCTCAGTGTTTTTTTTAAGATTATCCTCCATAATGAGAGGGAAAATGATAGAGTAACCACTTCAATTAAAAACGTATGATCAACAAAATTTCAAAAGGAATCAATTATATCAATCTATTTTCCTTTTGTACACTTACAGCTTCTATTCTGTTTTTTTTCAGCAGTGTAATGAGAATCAGTTATTATGTATTCTTGATTAGCTATGTTCTTGAATTCATTCTTGAGAAAAGATGGCAAAACATGAAAATTAATAATTACAGAATATTCTTTCTTTTGCTTCTTGCCTTTTATCTGTTGGGACTATTTAGCTATTTTTTTGATGACACGCCCATCTATTTTGAATATATCATTAATCGACGCCTACCATTATTAGCATTCAGTGTTGTTGGATTTTTTGGGGTAAATAAACTTTACAGCATCAAGTATTTCTTTAATACCATGATTGTTACCGCTGTGCTTACTGCATTGTATCTCATTGTTTATCGTATTGGTTTAATGGAGTTTATACTCCGACCCGATAAAACTGAGATGCTTTGGAATAATCGTATCGCCTACGTCAATGACCACATGATGTTCAATTTCTACTTAAATATGGCATTGATAGGGACATGGTATATATTTTCAACAAATTGGAAATCACTAAAGCTTTGGCTAAAAATCAGTTACGCTGTGTCCGCTATCTTCATTATGTATATCGTGTTGTTATCCGAGGGGCGCTGTGGGGTGATAGAGTGTTTGCTCATTGTGTCAGCAATTATATTGTTTGAGACCTGGAAAAGAAGCCGAATCGCAACCATCGGTATTCTTTCATTGTCTTTGATTTTCTTTTTCATGATTACGAGTCATCACAAAAGAATGTCAAAAGAAATGATGGTTAGTGAACCACGATTGTTTTTATGGCAAGGTGCACTTACTGCCATAAAAGAAAAGCCAGTTCTTGGCTATGGTCTGAGTAATGCTCAAGAGCGTTTTGATGTAGAACGCGCCAAGATTGAACCTTTATTTTTTAAAGAGTGGGCCAAGCAATTTTATTTGCTTGATTGTCACAACCAATACTTACAAGCTACCTTGGAATTTGGAGCTTTTGGTTTGTTGCTGTTGCTTTCGCTTTATTTTTATCCAATCTATAGTACAAGAAATTCCACAAGAATCTTGGCTTTTTTTGTGATTGGACTCTGTATGTATCAGTCCATATTTGACATTTTTCTCACTGGTCAGAAAGCCAACATATTTAGCATGTTGGTGATAATGCTTTTCTTGGAAAATGATAGGGAGCTTTCACAGAAAACACTTAACCCAAACGAATGATATTGTTAAAGTAAAGCCAAAGTAAGTACAAATAACACAGGTCCAATATCGATTTAGTCAATATTGGACCTTAGTGTTTATTAGAGTACAAATCTAATTGTCATTTAATCAGGTGCTAACTTAGAGTTAAATCTGAGTAAGGAATAACAATTACTCAAACTTTAATATCGGTTCGCCTCCTTTTTTCTAAAGAAAAACTAGAGCTTTATTTTCAGATCAACAAATTTATATTAGATCCAAAATCAGACCTGGCACAATACCAAGAATAATAATTAGTACTGCTGATATGAAAATTTGTTTTTTGTAATTGCTAGAACTGTCTATTGCCGAGGTGGCAGATGGTGGATTAAAATACATCGCTACCACTGGACGAAGGTAGTAGTACACACTAATCATTGAGCCTATGATGGCTACTATCACTAGCAATAGATTGCCTTGGTGAATGGCTGTTAAAAACAAATTGTACTTTGCTGCAAATCCTACTAATGGTGGTATTCCGGAAAGAGAAAGCATGGCTATTGTCATGGCAAATGCCTCGGTCGGATTATGTTTGGATAGTCCATTGAACGATGATATTGAAAATGTTCCTGTTTCTTCGCGTACAAGTATGAGTACCGCAAATGCGATGATGGTGGCAAAGGTGTAGGACAATGAATACAATAGCAATACGCCTGCGGCATCCTTTCCTACTGCAATTATTCCTATCAGCATATATCCTGCATGAGCAATCCCTGAGTAGGCAAACATACGTTTTACATTGTCTTGGTTCAGTGCCGAGATGTTGCCTATCAGTATAGTAGCTAGAGCAAAGACGCTTAGTGACGCCTTCCAAAGTCCCTGCACTTCGCCAAAGCTGGAATTCATCAATCGGAAAAATGCTGCCACGGCTGCCACTTTACCCACTGTAGCCATGAATGTGGTAATCAGTGTTGGTGAGCCTTCGTACACATCAGGAGCCCAAAAATGAAAAGGTGCCGCTCCAATTTTGAATGTCATTCCCACAGCCACTAATAGCAATCCGATATTGAGCATCAATGGCATCATGGTCTCGTGACTGATCACATAAGTGCGTATTTCTTCAAGGTTCAGACTACCACTAGCCCCATATATCAATGCTATTCCAAATAATAAAAAGCCTGAAGCAAACGAACCTGTAAGGAAGTATTTCATGGCGGCCTCATTGGAATTTGGATCAAATTTCTTGCTGCCTGCTAATATATATAACGATATGGAGAGCGTTTCTATTCCTACAAAAAACATGACTAAGTTACCAAAAGCAGTCATAGACATGGCACCAATCAAAGCAAATAATATTAATGCATATATGTCCTCTAGTGGGCGCAACACAGGCTTGTAGTAGATGGGTGCAAACACAAATACAAGGATGGTTGTAAATATTAATACTGCATTGAACGCAATACTAAAATTGTCGGCTATGTACATCTCATTATAATAATGTATAGACTTCCCCCAATCCACCAGATTGAGGACAAAGGCAATAGTAAGACCCATATAGATAATGGGAAGAAGTACTTTCTTATTTTCTAATGCTCCTAACAGTAATACTACAAGTGCTACAATAGAGATGGTGATGATGGCGTACATATATCGAATATTTTCTTATGTTGTTTTCTAATCTGGATAATGAAAGCTGTGATATTGAGCGATGATATTTTTTTTCTTTGTGAGTTGTCAGATTTAAATGACTTGATCCAGCAAATGTAGGATGACAGACGGATAGATTCCAATTAAAAATATCATCACTAAAATTGGCATAAATAACAATAGTTCTTTTGCCGACAGGTCTGAAAACTCATTGACGCTTTCCGTTTTGGGTCCATACATGATTTGTTGATACATTTTGAGCATGTACACAGCTCCCAAAATAATGGTAAGACTGGCAATGATGGCAATCGTAACATTCATTTGAAATACTCCTAACAGAATAAGAAATTCACCAACAAAACTGTTGGTTAGTGGCATGGAGATATTTGCCAATAATATTATCAAAAATACGGTGGCAAATCGAGGAGCCACACTTGCTATACCTCCCAAATCGGCTATCACATCCGTTTTGGTTCTTTTTTTGATAATGTTATAGCACAGAAAAAATCCTACAACATTCACACCGTGCGAAAATAGTTGAATAATACTGCCATGTAATCCGTATGCGGTGTCGGAAAATATCCCTAGTGCAATTATCCCAACGTGAGAAAGCGATGCAAATGCAATTAATTTTTTTAATTGTGGCTGATTGATTGCTATCACAGCACCATAAATAACACCAAATGTGATGAGTGATAAATAGATAATGGACCAATCGCTAATGATAACCAACGGACAAAGTGGAAGTATGAACCTGATGATGCCATAAAGTCCCATTTTAAGCATCACGCCTGCCAGAAGCATAGACCCTTGAACAGGTGATG
This sequence comes from Paludibacteraceae bacterium, assembly GCA_947471245.1. GTDB lineage: Bacteria > Bacteroidota > Bacteroidia > Bacteroidales > Paludibacteraceae > Paludibacter. The sequence continues at coordinate 4,029 of CANIXM010000143.1, forward strand.
CATTGTAGGTTTCAGCTTGCCATGAATGAAATGGAAAAAGTGGTATTTTGATTGCAAAAGCTAGAAAAAACGCCAAGAATACAGGGACTTGTACTGTGTAAGGGAGATTGAGTGATAAGAAAGTTTCAAAGTCAAAGCTGTGAGGATCGGGAGTGAGCGTGTAGAGATAGAGCATTGCCACCAACATAGCAAAACTTCCAACTACGGTATAAATAAGAAATTTCACACTTATTTTTTTTGCATCGCCACTTCCCCAAAATGCTGTAATAAAGAAGATTGGTATCAGTGCCAATTCCCAGAAGATATAAAACAGTATGACATCAGAAGCTGTAAATACACCTATTAACGCCATTTCCATCAACATGATAAAGGCATAAAATGAGGGAGTTCGCTTTTCCCATTTTTCTGATGAAGCAATGATAATTGGAACCAGGAAGGTGGTAAGTAATACCATGATTAATGACAGCGCATCTATTTTCATAGCAATATTTAGATCCAGGTATTTCATTAAATCCAGATCAATTACCAGTATTTTCTGCGCAGCAAAGGTAAATGCATAACCTCCCGCTAGTGAAATGCCAAGCATAATCACTCCCACTGCCAAGGCAAAGTTTTTGCTGTGCTTTCCTAGTTTTTCGGTAAATAGAAGTATCGAAGCAATGAGGGGTAGTAGTATAAGTAATGCTATTATCATATCCGTTAGAGTATTATATTAAAAAACAACAATGCTATGATGCTAAACACCATGATTAGTAAATAAAATCCAGCATTACCTGTTTGAATTAAGCGTAAGTATTTGCTCACAAATAAGATACTGTTTCCTATACCGTTAATAAATTCATTGATGATCTTTTGATCTATCACGTCTCTAAAGATATTTGATAGGTACGATGTTGGACGTACAATCACCCAATCATATAATTCGTCAATATAAAATTTATCAGCCATGATTTTAGAAATACCTGTGTTGGCGTTGAGTGGTTTGGCGTTTACAAATCGGCGATAGCTCAACAGTATTAGTGAAAAAATGATTAGCAACGGAACTATCAGCACTAACCATTCCTCTGTTGCATTTTCTACTAACAGATGATGCTCAGTCAACTGACTAGATTGTGTAAATACAGGTTGCAAATACTCCTGAAATAGCTGTGTTTCTGAAAATAATGTTGGTATGTTAATAAATCCTGCTATCACACTCAAAATTGCTAATACACTCATCGGGATTGTCATCGAAGCCGGTGACTCATGTATATGATGATTGGCTTGCACTGCAACACTTGCAGGTTTGAAAAACACCACAAATAATAGCCTAAACATGTATAGTGTGGTCAATAATGACACCCCAGTTGCGAGTATTCCCATGGTCAAACTATGATGAAAGGCAGCGCCTAAGATTAGCTCCTTGGAAAAAAATCCAGCAAATGGAGGGATCCCCGAAATGGCAATTGTGCCAATCACAAATAGTGCAAATGTAACTGGTATCTTGCTTTTCAAACCACCCATATTTCGAATGTCTTGCTCATCACTCAGTGCATGTATCACACTCCCAGCTGCCAAGAATAGTAAGGCTTTGAAGAACGCATGGGTAAATAGGTGAAACATAGCTCCATCGAAAGCACTCATTCCCACGGCCATAAACATAAAACCTAGTTGACTTACCGTAGAGTAGGCGAGTATTTTTTTGATGTCGGTTTGGAAAATTGCTATCAAGCCAGCTAGTATGGCTGTGGTGGTACCTACAATCAGAATAA
>CANIXM010000144.1 GCA_947471245.1 Paludibacteraceae bacterium
ATTACCCGCTGGCAATCCAGACACTTTCACACTTCCTGAAGACATGGCACATATGGGTTGAATCACCGAGTCAATAACTGGCGCAGTTGGCATTGGAGGCATAGCATCTATCGTTACAGCTACTGATTCTGAATTACAAGCTCCATTATTAACCAAGATAGAATAACTATTTGAGGGTTCGAATCCAGTGAATTCAGCCGTTGGCCCTGAACCTTGAAGTGTAAGCACATTCGTTCCTACCGATGGCGTGGCTGTCAGTGTCCACGTGGGCGTCGGTGGCAAGTTGCTCAATGCAATGGTGGAATAAGGTTTGCTACAGGTCGGTTTTACTACATTTTCAATTTTAGGAACCGCAGGCGTTATGGGTTGAGGCAACACAGTGACTACAGGCGACTGCAATGACAAACAAGTGGTAACATCATTGGTAACCACAAAAGTATAATCACCAGGAGTCACATTTTTAATTTCAAGAGTAGTCGTATTTCCCTTATACACTTTTCCATCCGAACCATTCATAGTCCATGCTTGAGTTGGTAAACCTGAGAAAGTTAGCGTTCCAGTGGCAATGGCACAGGTAGGTTGATCTATCTTGATATCGGGCACGTTGGTTACAGGCTGTGGAGGAATGACAATGACCGACGAATCAGACGGTAAGGATGGACAGCCAGACACCTCATCAATCACATAAAATTGATAAGCACCTCCTAACAGTTTGGGGATAGGAATACTTTCTCCACTTCCCGAAATAATAATTCCCTGATCAGCTGCGGATGTGCCATTCATCACTTGCTTCAACGTCCATTTACCAGTGCTCGGAAGTCCATATACCAAAACACTCCCAGTAGCCGACTCACAAGTAGGAATAGTGGTTACTTTCACCTTAGGTGGTGGTGGGATGCGTAAAGTATCATTTATTATTTTGGGAGCCGTGGGAGTTGAACCACATCCCGAATTCAAATCTGTAATAAAAAAAGTATATGTACCCTTAGCTTTCAAGCCTTCAAAAGTAAAAGTAGAATTAGTTCCCGATTGTTCGGGGACGTCGGCAGGCGAGGGTGTTATTTTCCATGAAGCTGGCAATCCACTAAATACAACTCCACCTGTTTTCACCCCACAGGTAGGATGTATAACTGAGTCAATTATAACAATTGGCACATTGAGAGATGGATCAATATTCGCTGCATTGGAAGCTATAGACTTACATCCCGAACTAGCATCTTCGACTATAAACGTATATGACTTTCCTGATTTTAGTCCATTAACAGTGGTAGATTCTCCATTCCCATCAGGTATTACCACATCCGCTGGCGAACATGTCAATCGCCAATTGCCTTTCGGAAGTTTATTTAATGTGACCGATGCAAAATCAAACCCACAGATAGGTTGGATTATGAAGCCTATCTGTGGCTGAACTGGAACTACCAGTGTATCATTGATATGCGCTACTACTGACGGTGCTGATGAGCAACCAGTAGCTTCATCTGTAACTGTAAAAGTGTAATCGGTATTGTGCTTTAAACCAGAAACAGGAGTAACTACATCACCAACTCCATGAATTGCAGCCACATCAGCAGGGGAAGTAGTCAAAGTCCAGTTCCCTGAAGGAAAGCGACTTAAATCTACCACACCTGTAGGCACTCCGCATTTGGGATGAGTAGTTCTATCTACTTTAGGTGCATTGACCACTGGATGAACAGTCATAATGATGGATCTAGAATCACTCAAACTAGTAAGTCCATCTACACTCATGGCTGAGGCAGTAACGGTGTATGTGCCCGACATATTGGAAGTTGCATTACTGATGGTAGGATTCTGAACATTGGAAGTGAAACCATTGGGTCCCGACCAAGAATAAGTAGTAGCTCCGAGAACTGTACATGATAGATTGATGGTTGCCCCAGAGCAATAAGGACCTCCATCTATGATCGTTTGAATCAATGGAGTTACTTGACCAGCACAACTCACATTCACATCAGTAGCACAATTGGAACTCAATACAATATTTTCATTCTTGTAGGTATTCACGCTGAGTCCCGCTTTCAGTCGGACATAGATGGGAACTGCACTGACCACAGTACCCGACTTAGAAATGGTTATCGGAGTTGATTGGAAAGGACCAGTAGCGGAAGTCGATATCTCAAAGTCGGCAGGAGGAGTAACTGTAATATCAGTACTTAAATCGGAGCCACTGATGGTAAATGATTGGACTGCTGATGGGCCATTGGTGACTTTATAACTAAATCCCGCAAGAGAATTATTGCTAGGACTAACAACTGGATTTAGTTTCGTGGGAATGGTAACACTTGCAGATGTAGAGGTACAGTTTCCATTTAAATCAGTAACTGTATATTGATAAGTACCTGGGGCAAGACCAGAGACAGTAGTGGAACTTCCACTTCCTGTTACAACAATATTACCAGGACTACGCTTCAATGACCAGTTGCCAGAAGGTAGGTTATTTAACACCACGCTCCCCGTTGGGGTATTACAGTCTGGACGTGTGATATTACCCACTGTGGGAGCAGGTATAGAGCCAACAACAACATTGACTGTTTTTGCTTCGTATAGATTGATTTTAAATGAGATATCATCAACAGCAAAATCGTTACCCGGATCACCAGTACGCATATTCTCAAGTGATATGTGAATTTTGGGTGTACTTGATGATGCCATGTACTGAAATTGCTGCCATATACAAGTATTTTTGTTAACCACATAAGGTTGTCCAAAGGTTTGTCCATTCACCTTAAGTTGAAGGATGGAAGGGTTTTCATCTGTGGGTTTATGAAAAGATTGAACCCAATAAGAAAGACTATAATTCATGTTGGGTTGTACCGTCACATCTGTACCCCAAATCTCCACGTTTGCTACTGACCCACCATTAACACAAAGCATTTTTCCAGTGCCACTTGTATGGTCACCACAACTGGCAAACCATGCGGACAAATCATATCCCCAAGGGTGTCCTGGATCATCTGTTACTGTATAATTCCCTGGATTTAATATCGTTTGAGACCAATCAGTGGCAGTAGATGTATAATTATAGGTACTACTAAAACCAACTTTACCTTGCTCAAAGTCCCCATTCTGAACCAAATTATTATCTGTAGAAGTACTTGCAATGACGGTATAAGTTCCAGACATTGCAGGAGTAGCATTTGAAATTATCGGATTTTGCAAGGCCGAGGTATAGCCATTGGGACCTGTCCAAAAATACTGTGTAGCACCTACAGCATTACAGGTCAACTGAATATCTGCTCCCGAGCAATAAGTACCATCACCTCCCACACTGAGAATCTCAGGATTCACGGCACCTATGCACGGCACATTGACTGATGTAGCACCAGACGAACTTAGTGTTATTTGTTCATTGTAAACATTTACAGGTAGTCCTGCTTTGAGTCGCACATAGATAGTAGCAGCATTTACAGCTCCACTAACAGGGCTTAAGTTAATAGTGGATTGTTGAAATGCACTACCATCCAACGAAATCTCATAATTTGTTGGAGCTGCTACGCCAATAGGACTTATTAATTCAGAACCAGACACAGTAAATGTCAATACCGAAGATGGTCCTTTATTAATTTTATAATTCAAACCTGTACCTAAGGCTGAATTACTAATCTGAGGACTAGCCACTTTAGCTTTTCGAACTGGTGGTTTGGCAAAAGTAAAAACAGAACTGAAAATTATAAACAAAATAACAAAACAACTATTAACCTTCATATTAAATAGATTAAATTAGTCTGGATAACTTTCAAAAAAAAATGTGAAGGCGTAAAGTTACTGTTTCTTCGAATATTAACAAAGTTATATTCATAATTTTACATAATACAAAATGGTTTTAGAATTTGGCATCCTAAAACCATTTTGAGGCACCCCCTTCAACATTGACGTAGGGGATAATTTATTTGAAATAAAGCTGAGTTACTATTCAAAAATCATTTTACGCTGACCTACTATCGACCCATTTTTATCTTTTAGCACCAGAATGTTAACGCCTTTTAATCCAAGTGAAGTTAAGTCAAAACTTGACTGAGATTTAGTCAGTTGGTCACTAAATACAACCCTACCAAATCCATCAACAATACTTACGCTCAAAATCTCACCAACTGACGAAATAAGTTCAATCTTAAAGTCACCCTTTGTTGGAGATGGATAAACATTAAAGTCTAATACATTCAAGTCATTAACAGTAGTTGCAATCATATTGGTAAAATCCTTCCAAACAATGCTCGATGCATAAACAGTCTTATTTGGCACTGCTAGTACACAAGTAGATTTATTGACCCCAGTAAACACTGCTGGAGATGATGACAAATCCACTGGTGTGGCTTTGGAAACAACAATTGAAGCCAAAGATGTACAATTATAAAATGCTGAATCAGCAATAGAAGTGACCGTACTTGGCAATGAAACGCTTGCAATTTTGCAACCCAAAAATGCAGACTTTCCGATAGAGCTTACAGCATTGGGCAGTGTCACAGCATTCAGAGATGTACAACCACGACAGAGACTATTTCCTATCACACTAACACCATTGGGTATAGTTAGCGAAGTAAGACTGGAGCACCCCTTAAATACAGAATCAGCCAGAGTGGTAAGAGTTGATGGAAGCGAAATACTCGTCAACGACTGACAATATCCAAATGCTGTCTTCTCTAAGGTTTTAAGGGAACTAGGCAATGACACTGATGATAACAGCGTGCATTTTGCAAAAGCCCCATCTTTTATCGTTGTAACTGAAGCTGGGATGGCTATAGTAGTCAGAGCAGTACTACCAAATGCAATAAAACCAATGGCAGTAATGCTAGTTGGCAATGAAACAGACTTAACTGGACACACGAATAAGGAAGGAAACAATCTACAGAAAGCAAAATCGGGAATTTCATTTGCTGAGTAATTGATTGTCAAAAAACTTGTGCCTGAGGGTCCTATATAAGCCACTATTGTAGCTCCACTAATGTTTAGATCCGAAATACTAGGCATTAAATCACGGATGCACTGAAAATCACGAGCATCCATGGTACCTGTAATGGTAAGATTAGTAACCGTACCCAACTCAATGGGCGTTAAAACTGTTGCGAGTGTTCCTGCTGTTAGATTTACTGTTTTCGAAACAGCACCTTGTGCGAGTATCATCACACAAAGAAATGAAAATAAAAGAGTAATTTTTTTCATAATATGAACAATAAGGGTTTATAAGTTGTAAAAGCAAAAATACAATTAGTAATTCAAATCAACACAATCTTAGTTGTTAAAAAAAAGTCCCTTCATTTTCATGAAAGGACTTTTTTTTATAAAGGTAAACAATACCTCTTATTCTTGATTCAAAGTTACGCGTTTGAATGCAGTAGCTGTAGCACCATTTGCCTTTAGGTAAGCAGCAACAGTAAGTTTGTTGTCTTTGATAAAAGCTTGTTCTACAAGCGTAGAATCTTGATAAAATTTATTCAAGCGTCCTTCAGCAATTTTTTCCAGCATGTTTTCAGGTTTACCTTCTTCACGTGCTTTTTCACGTCCCACTTCCAATTCAGTCTCAATCACTTTAGCTGGAACTGACGAACGGTCTAAAGAAATAGGATTCATAGCCGCTGCTTGCATAGCTACATCACGAGCCACTTGAGCATCAACACCCTCTTCAGCAAATGCTACAAGAGTAGCAAGCTTGTTTCCTGGGTGAATGTAAGCAGTGGTAGTGCCACCATTTACGAATTCATAGAAATCCAACTCCATTTTTTCACC
>CANIXM010000145.1 GCA_947471245.1 Paludibacteraceae bacterium
AAAATACAATAACATAATAACGAAACAACTAATCAACATGATTACATATACCAAAGTAAACAACACACAATAGCACACATTATCAATCTATTAATCCATCAACGACACATTTATCATATTGGCAAAAATGAGTAATTTCGTGTCAATTTCCCACCTAAAAACCAAATCACAAAATGGGAAAACCACCTTTCTTCTAAATTCTAGTTTTGATATTTATCAGCACGTCAACAACCCAACTTCATTCAATTCACCCATATGTTAACCACCCTTATTTAAAGACACAATCCTCACTCTTTGTTAAAAAAATACAAAATCAATCCAATACTTAATGTACGTAATACACATTAAGCCATCGGTAGACATGGGATTTAATCCATTTACAATCTGCACACTAAAGAGCAAAAGTCATCAACACGTTAACACAACCAAAATACAATAACCAACCAAAACATGCTGAAAAACAGGATATAACAACAAATTGGTTAAAAAAAAGCATCTATATTTGCAATTCTATTTTTCACAATAAGATATATCGCATTTCGACAATCTACCTACAGGAGAAAATCGGATCACTCAACGAATCCCAATCAACCCTATTACCTTATTTACCATGAAAAAATTTCAATTAGGAGTATTATTTCTACTTTTACTGATTGTGAGTAATCAATTAGCAAAAGGATTTGAATATAAGCCGATTACTCCCAACACGATCTATCTTTTTACACCATTTTGGTGTAAAAATGTGCCGCCTATCTCTTATTACGATGCCAATAATAATTTTCTATGTAAAGATTCTAGCGCTTATAATCTATCCCCAGCATTAGCGGCAATTGCTAGAACGGATAGTCTTTGTTCATTGGATACTTGCTTCGACTGGAGCAACAACGCCCCAACCTGTAATTATGATCAATACATGCGTCCGTTTTGGAGTGCAGATACCATTTATAACGAAACAGTACTTTTGTTAAATCCAAAGAACACTAAACCAGATACCACTGCAACAGGAAAACTACTTTACTTGCCTAAGAAAATCATTTCGATAAAAAGTTTTGACGGGAAAACAACCTACAAAGAAGGAGTGGATTACACCTATAATGGTAAAATAATCACCAAACTAAAAGGTTCAGCCATGATTAGTCTCCCGATTAATAAAGTGGACGACTCTATCCAGTCCAACCAATATTACAGACAGGATCATTATACAGGGCTGGTGTACAAACAAGGTAAATGGGTGACTGTAACTTATGTGCCCGACCGCAGCGATTGGAAAATGACCAATTTTGGATACAAAGGCAATCTTTTTCCCAAAACCATGGCTAAACTACGAGCCAAACAACCTGTTACAATTGTTGCGCATGGCATGAGCATCACGCGTGGATACAATGTGAGCGGTTATGCTTATGATTATGTGGTTTGTCCTGCCACTGCTCCTTATATGCATAGCTATATTGACTTAATGGATTATCAATTAAAGAAAATATTTGGGTACAGCGGCATCAACACCATCAATGCGTCATTGGGAGGTGCAAATTCGGACTGGCTAGTAAAAACTGCTAGAACTCATGTGGCTGCCAACAAACCTGATTTGGTTATCATAGACATGGGGATGAATGATGTATGGAGTTGCAAGGCCAACTATACTGCTTTTGCCAACAATATCAAGGCAGCTATGGACACGGTAAGAAAAACCAATCCCGATGTGGAGTTTATTCTACTGGGTGGAATGATGATAGATAGAAATTACTGTATGAATTGGGATGGTGTCACTGTAAAAACCATTATCCGAGATTTAAATGCCTATCAAATAGAATTGAAAAAGATGGAGACAATGGGTGTCGCCAATCTTGACATGACCACCATGAGCGATACCATCTATGCCAGAAAAGCTCAATATAGAAACTTTGGCGCTAAGAGCGTAACCACCAATGAGATGCACCCCAATGATTTCTTGGCACGGTGCTATGCTCAGGGACTGGTGGCACTTTTTGATTCTACAGCTGTAACAGGAATCAACACACCTACTGCCACGAAGAGTTATTCTATGGAAGTAGTTCCAAATCCGGTGTTGAATGGACATTTTATCGTACATTTAGACAAAAATATTACCCCCGAAAATACCAACATCAACATTTATGAACTTTCTGGTAAAGCAGTTACTTCATTTACTCAAAATACCGAATCAAAAGATTACGAGGCAAGTGACCTACACTTGAGCAAAGGAGTCTATATTTTCGAAGCCAATGCTGGTGACAAAAGATCGAGTAAAAAAGTGATTATTGATTGATGATAACCCAAACCTTAACCTATACAATGATGAAACTACCTAAAATTGCCACAATTGCATTCCTACTCTCAGCTATCTGCATTCAGGCACATTCCACCAATTACTACGTAGATGCTTTAACTGGAAGTAACACCTATGATGGCACATCGCCAGCTAAAGCGTGGAAAACGCTTAGCAAAGTGGACTCCATGTCGTACGCACCCGGTGATGTTATTTCGTTTCAAGGTGGACAAACATTCAATGGTAATTTCAACATCAAAAACAATGGTGACAGCACCGCATTGATTAAGTTTACATCCTATGGCACTGGCCAGGCAAAGATTAACGCTGGCACTGAAACTGCCATATCTTGTTACAACAGAGGGTATATTTGGATTGACAATCTGAACATCTATGGAGGATGGAACTCCACTACACAAACAGGCAGTAACGGTGGTGGAATCTATTTCTTCAACGACCTGTACAAAGGGGTGAAGTTGGGAACTGTAAAAATCACCAACTGTGAAATATCAGGTTTTTATGGTGCTGGTAGTCACTATGGTGGAGGCATTGTAATCTCAAGTTGGACAAATGATGGTTCATCCAGTGGCTACAAAGATATTGAGATCACCAATAATAGTGTACATGACAATGGCATGGGAGGAATTGGTATTGTAGGGCAATATGTATCCAAGGGTGACACAGTCTATTCGTTCCCAAGTGTTTATGTAGCCTACAATAAGGTGTACAACAATTTGGGAGTTAAGAATTACACGAGTCAATTTTCGGGTAATGGCATTGTTATCAGTCAAGTTTCTGGAGGAACTATTGAGCACAACACCACTTACAACAATGGTTGGTTAATGGGTAGTACCGGTGCTGGTCCATGCGGTTGCTGGATATGGGATTGTAAAAATGTGGTGATGCAATACAACGAATCCTATAAGAATGGCACTCCCAAAGGTAGAAATGATGGTGAAGGTTTTGATTTTGATGGCGGAGTGGTCAATTGTGTGATGCAATACAATTATGCACATGACAATCATTCATGTGGAATTCTGGTTTGTGAATTTGGCAATTCACGATGTAGCAACGCCAATAATATAATTCGCTACAACATCCTGGAGAATAATAATAGCCCCAAAAGCACCAGTTGTGAAATAGCAGTCTCATCATTCGGAGGTACAGTTTCTAACGCCCTGATTCACAACAATACTATTTACGCTGACTCGAGCACGTGCGCTTATGACGATGCCACATCGAGCAAGTATTTCAACAATATTTTCTACTCAAAGGCTAAACTTCCAATCATTTCGGCATCCAATGCCTCAGCCTTGTTTCTGAACAACTGCTATTTCAACACCATTAAGACAACGTATAGATTCAACAACACCACCTATTCGTCTTTGGGAAATTTTAGAGTTTCCACCAGCAACGAGACCCTCACTAGTGTGACTTACGGATACGAGCTAGAACCCTTGTTTTCGAGCGGAGGCTATGGTGGTACAGTGGGCACCAATTCACCTAATACACTCACCAACTACTGCCTGACACCTGCATCTCCATTGGTGGACAAAGGATATGATTTAACAAAAAGCGGATTCAAGAATGGTGCTACCGATTTCAATTTGATAAACATCCCCAGTAACGGTCCTTTCTGTATAGGTGCCTGTACCCAAACAAAAACCAGCGGGCTAAAAGAAATCAATGCAAGCAGTAATTTTGAGTTGTTTCCCAATCCAGCAAAGGATTTTGTAACGGTAGCTACACAGACCGATGATGTAAAGCACATTCGCCTGATGGACATGAATGGAAAAACCATCTTGCAATCTGAAATGACAAACAACTTGGTAATGAATGTTTCAGATATTAACAACGGTGTCTATTTGTTTAATTGCCAGTCGAAATCAGATTCACAGAGTAAACAATTAATCATTCGGAGATAAAAATTTGGGGGTTCTAAAAAGATTGGGCAACTTTCCATCTTTGATGGCGAAAAAGATTTACAACTATTACCAATAATAATTTTCAAAAAATTTTCTGGAAATAAAATTTTTAATAACAAAAATTGATTATCAGCAAAGCGACCTATTGTTTATTCCAAAGGGGGCTTTGCCCCTAAACTCCACTTACTTTTTTGCCTCCATGGTATTAATTGTTTAATTGTGTCGGCGATTTCCGCTTCGCTCCAATTGTCTTGACACAAAAAAGTAAGCAAAAAAATTAACAAGTTGAAAGCACTACACTCAGCGATATAAAATAAATTTTCTATCGCTTTCACTTAAACGTGCTTTTCAAGACTCTGCCCGCTTCACTCGAAAAACTAGCGCTCGGCAGGCTCAAATCGTCCAAACTCATCCCGTCGAAATACGACGGGACTCAAGCAGGACGATTTTTAACCGCCTACCTCACTTGTTTTTCGGCTCACCCGACAAGGTCGGTCGGTTGCTGGAAGCTTGTCTGCAAACAGGTCATTAGGCGGATAATCATATAACAAAACAAGCTAAACACAATTATCAATAATTTTCCGTGTAATTTTCAACCTAAAACCCAATTCAAAAATGAAAAAAACTGCCTTTCTTCTAATTCTATTTCTGAGTTTGTACGGCACCACCAATGCACAAGAAGCCTACAAAATTCAAAGTCCGAACAAAAAAATTACGGTTACAGTCCAAAACCTAAAAGGAAATCTGAGTTATTCCATTCAATATGGTAGCTCCACGGTGTTGAACCCATCCAAACTGGGCGTAGTACGTGAAGATGATGATTTTTCTCAAAGCCTTGCCACCACTTCATTTTCATCGGCAAAAAAGATAAGTGACAAATACACCATGTTGCAAGGGAAAAGACGCCTTTGTAAATATGAAGCCAATGAGGCAACCCTCCACCTGAAAAGCGCCAAAGGCAACCCCATGGATGTAATCTTCCGTGTATCTGATGATGGTGCCGCGTATCGCTACTATTTCCCAAACAAGACTCAGGAAATCAAGAAGATAAAACTCGAAATGAGTTCGTTTAAATTTCAGCCTGATTCACAAGCATTTATGTCACATAGCCCCAATGCCAAAACTGGCTGGGAAGGATGTGAACCTGCTTATGAAAAGGTTTATGTGCAAGGTATAGTAGGCACACCTGCACCATTCGATGCTGGCTGGGTGATGCCTGCACTGTTCCAATCGGGCAATGTGTGGATAGCACTCACCGAAGCGGCAATGGATGGCGACTACTGTGCAGCGCGCCTCAGCCAACAATCACCAGAGGGGGAATACTCCATTCAGTTTCCACAACCAAACGAAAACATCACCGGAAAAGCCACTTATCCAGAGTCTGCTTTGCCTTGGTACTCCCCTTGGAGAGTAATGTGTATTTCCGATAATCTGGGAACCATAGTAGAATCCACCTTGGGCACCGACCTTGCCACACCTGCACAATACGATGTGACGAAATGGGCAAAATTTGGTATATCATCTTG
>CANIXM010000146.1 GCA_947471245.1 Paludibacteraceae bacterium
ACTCCGATTATAACTTACCGTGCTTCAACATCAATCACAAGCTTCTAAACGATGAAAAACAAATGGATATCCATACTCATCTTAATGATGATAGTCGGATGCAAAGGGGAGATTTCAAACCCCATTGTAGAGCCTGGTTTGTCTGATATAAGTCTTTCTTTTGTGAATGATTCTACTGTAATAATCATTGCAAAAATTGTTGATAATGGGGGTAGTAACATAATAAACAAGGGAATATGTTGGAGCGAACGGCCTAATCCTACCCTACAAGATCATATCATAATTGACAGCACATTGACACAGGAAATAAACTGCAAAATCCCTTACGTACAACCTGGTAAGATTTATTATTTCAAAGCTTTTGCTAACAATTCTGTTGGAGTTGGATATGCAATGAGTAATACCAAGTCTTTTTCCGTTCCATTTAATAGGGCAGAACTAGAAATCACTAAGGTTGAAAACCTAACATCTGAGGGCTTCAAATGTTGCATTAATATAAAAACAGATGGCGATATCAAGTTATTAGATAAGGGAATATGCTTGAGTAGGCAAATTTCACCAACCATTGATGATTACACCCAATCGTTAGGGGTTAAAGTAGAAAACTACGAAACAACAATTAACCAACTCAAAGAAGGAACAGTCTATTTCATTAGACCTTACGCGAATACCAACAGAGGCTATTTCTACGGAAAAAATTACTCCTTAGTGCTCCCTTACAAAAACAATAAATGGAACACTAAATATGATGCTACAATAGATGTAGATGGTAATATTTACAAAACCATCAAAATTGGAAATCAGACATGGATGGCAGATAACCTTAGAACCACATCTTATCAGAATGGTGACCACATACCTTATGGTCAATCAAATCAAGAATGGCGAGCATTATTTGGAGTACAGTGCACTTATAAATTTACCAACGAATGGGATAATATTGTTCGATTTGGAAGACTATACAACAGGCTTTCGATCTATGATGATAGAAATATCGCACCTGTTGGTTGGCATGTGTCAAACAATAACGACTGGGAGATTTTACAAAAATACTTAACCGAAAATGGCCATAGTAATTCTTTAGATAAAAAATCTATCAACATGGTTCAGGCACTTTGTTCGGAGCATTACTGGCCTGTATCCAACAATGAAGGTTCTCCAGGTTGGGATAAAACATATAACAACATATCTGGATTCAATGCACTACCTGCCAGGTGTAGATCTGAGAATATAGGTTATGAGTGGACTGACAGCACACAAGCAACATATTTCATTGTAAAAGAGTCTTCCACTGACCGTATTACTAAATACAAGTACATCTATTACTCAAGTAAAACTTTATATTCAAGTTTTATTACTGACTTTACATTGGGAGCATCAATAAGGTGTGTAAAAGATTGACAATACATGAAAAAATTTATACATATTTATTTTTCAGTTTTTGTTTTGATTTGCTCAGTGTCGTGTGACCCATGGAAACTCTCACCTGAGTTGATGGTTTCTCTGAAACCAATCATCACCTCTGACATCATTGAAATAAATGGAACATCTGTAAGCATATCAATCAATACCATAAATAACAGTGGAACTTACATCACAGAAATAGGTATTTGTCTGAGCACAAAACCTCAACCTACAATAAATGATAGTATCAGGAATAAAAATCAGCCACAGGCTATAATTGATATGACAGTATCAAACCTAATGCAAGACACTACCTATTATTTCATGCCATTTGCAACTAATGCACATGGAACTACTTATGGAAAAACTCAAAGCTTCAGAACCTCAAAAAATGATTTGATACCTTTCAATCCTTACCTCAGTTATGGATACATGAATGACATTGATGGCAACACATACAGAACAATCAAAATTGGCAATCAAACATGGATGGCTCAGAATCTTAGAGTGAGCAGGTACAATAATGGTGACAGCATCCCACTTGAAAAAGATTTCACTCGGTGGTCAAAAATAAGAAGCGGTGCACAGTGTCCTTATGAAAATTCAACATCCAAGGACAGTATTGCAAAATATGGAAGGTATTACAATCACCTTGCTGTCACAGACCAAAGACAACTAGCTCCTACTGGATGGCATTTACCTTCAGTTGAAGAATGGAAAGCCCTAGAAGATTTCTTAATTCGAAATGGTTATAACAACAGCCACAACCAGTCCTCTAATGATATTGGGAAATCATTGGCATCACAAAAAGGATGGGCAATTGACAATTTATATGTTTCTATAGGTAATGAGCAGTACAAAAACAACAAAGCTGGTTTTACAGCACTTCCTTCAGGAAAAAACGAAGTGCTGACAATTAGTAACCGCTACCAATCGGCTTATTGGTGGTGTATAGACAAAACCAACATCGGTTTAAACGCTTCATACCCTACATTTTGTAAAATCGATTATGAACGCATTCAATTATCCTATCAAAATGACATTCAATCATCTAATTGCGGGTTTTGTGTGAGATGTGTAAAAGATTAAAAGGCCCATGATTATTAATATCCCACATCGTGTTTTATGTATTATTACAACTATTTTACTTGTATTGGTTTGTTCTTGCAAAGAAACAAAAACACAAGATGAAATTGCTGTTTTAAAAGTAGTCACACACCCATTTAGTGCTATAAATGATACATCTGTTATATGCAATGGAGAAGTGATATCACAGGGTGAAAGTGAAATTATCAACCGTGGATTCTGTTGGAGCATGCAACCCAATCCGACAATTGAAAGTTTTAAAATATCTTCCGGTAAAGGTATAGGAAAATTCACAAGAACCATCAGGGTATTGGACCCAAAGACTAATTATTACATCAGAGCTTATGCAAGCAATTCAACTGAAACAGTTTATGGCGAAACATTACTTTGCACTACGGATGCAAGTCCTGTTTATATATTTAATCCTTATCTAACTTACGGAATCGTTCATGATAAAGAAGGAAACGAATACAAGACAATAACTATAGGACAACAAACATGGATGGCACAAAACCTGAGAACTAGTATATTTGAAAATGGCGATTCTATTTATTCTACAAACAATAACGAAGAGTGGCTAAAAAGTGACTACCCCCTACAAACACCATATTCATCTTTCAATCATAAAGATAGCCTTAACAAATATGGGCGCCATTACAATTGGGAAGCAATAACTGACAAACGAAAAATTGCACCAAAAGGATGGCATGTAGCTACAGAAACTGACTGGGTTAAGTTAGAGAAATTTCTTATCGAAAATAGATATAACATCAACGAGAACGACAATCAAATCGCAAAATCAATGGCTTCGTCAAGTTGTTGGAAAATAAGCACTCAGTCTGGGAGTATCGGACTTCTAATGCATAAAAATAATAAATGTGGTTTTACTGCAATCCCAGCCACCATATTCAATAATAAAAATGAAGTACTCTTTTCCTCTTCCTATTGGTGGAGTTACTCCCAAACAAATGTAGAATACAACTGTAGAATCCTTTATTATAACAACAGTTCATTGCTTAAGACATATATCTCCAAACATTCTGGGCTAAGTGTAAGATGTGTGAAAGACGAATAAAAACACTGTTATTGCAGATCACCCATCAATAAGAAAACCATCGGGTATTCCAATACAAAAAGGTTTAATAACAGCATGATGTTGCTACTTTAAAAAAAGGATGAACATTCTTAATTAGCAGACAACAATCAGTTCTGCAAACCCAAAAGTCACTTTGAACAATCAAGTCGCCTACCCCAGCGTTCAATAACTGTACCTACATTTCCTGCTTTTTTATTTTCATAATGAGGTATTAATGGTCTATTTTGCGTATTTTTGCAAAATAAAATACAATAGAATTCTGAATTTTTAGTTCTATTGCAGACGCAGTGATAAGCGACCACGAAAAATCATTTTACATCACAAACATCTATTTGAAAAGTGACTCTTTTGAAAAACAAATACACATATTCAGCCCTGATTTTTCTTTTCATTCTGACATTTTGTGCTTGTTCTACCAAGAAAAACACGTTGGTCACTCGCACATTTCATGAAGTGACAACACGATACAATGTGCATTTTAATGGCAAACTGAGCTATGACGAAGGAATCAACTTCATCTACAAAGCCAATAAAGAGGAATATTCAGCCATCATTCCCATGTACCCCATCAGCCATCACGCTAATGCTAGCGCTGCTACTACGAGCATGGACAGAACGATTGAAAAGTGCAGAAAAGCCATCAAACTTCACTCCATCAAAGTGAAACCTAAAAAAAACTATGCCAAAGCCACCAATCCGGAGTACATGCTTTTTTACAATCAAGAGGAATTCAATCCTGCATTGAAGGATGCATGGTTGATGCTAGGCATGGCAGAATTTCACAAAGGTGACTTTCTAGGGTCTGTTGGTACATTTACATACATCACCCGTCATTATGCAACCGACAAAAACTTAGTAGCTAAATGTCAACTTTGGATGACTAAAGCCTATGCCGAGATGGGATGGATATACGAAGCCGAAGAAACCTTAAACAAAGTACCACAAGACAATCTGAAAAGCTCAAGTATAGGCCTATTTGCTGCTGTCAATGCAGACTTACTGCTTAAAAAAAAGCAATACAAAGAAGCCATCCCATTTCTTGAATTGGCTTTAACAAAAGAAAAGGATAAGACCTTACAACAAAGATTTCAGTTTATACTGGCGCAACTTTACCAAAGCATCGACGAAGACAAAACAGCATACAACTCCTACACCAAGGTGTTGAAAATGTCACCGCCATACGAAATGAATTTCAATGCGCGTATCTATCGTTCGCAGTTAGACATCGGCAATCCGAAAGCCGTGCTTCATGACTTGCGAGAAATGCTTAAAAATGCCAACAACAAAAGCTACCTTGACCAAATATACTATGCCATGGGAAACGTGTACATCACCAATGGTGACACTGCCAAAGCTATCGAAAACTACAAACTATCGATGGAAAAAAGCACGCGCAAAGGCATTGACCTGGCTGTGACTGCTATACGATTGGCAGATTTATATTATTACAAAAAAAACTATGTGGCAGCACACCCTTGTTATGAAACGGCTTCAAAAATCCTAACCAATGAGCATCCTGACTTCAAACGTGTATCGAAAAAAGCAGAGTTATTGGGAGAATTGGTGATACAATACAACATCGTACAACTTCAAGACAGCCTCCAAAGACTCTCCAAACTTTCGGATGAAAAACGGCTGGAAGTAGTAAACAAAATCATTCAGAAAATCAACGACGACGAAAAAGCTGCAGCTCAAAAAACAGCTCTTGACGCACTCACCAAACTCAATGAAGACGCCGACG
The DNA here is from genome assembly GCA_947471245.1 of Paludibacteraceae bacterium. Lineage (GTDB taxonomy): Bacteria > Bacteroidota > Bacteroidia > Bacteroidales > Paludibacteraceae > Paludibacter. The sequence continues at coordinate 5,328 of CANIXM010000146.1, forward strand.
CAGCCAACATGACACCCATTGGTAAAACCAACATGAATGGAAACAATGGTGCAGCCAGTTGGTATTTCTACAATGCGGAACTGATGAGATCAGGCGCTATCGATTTCGAAAAAAAATGGGGAAAACGAAAGCTTGAGGACAACTGGAGACGCATCAACAAATCAGCAGCTATGTTTGCTGATGACAACAATAGCACTTCCACCATTGGATTGAAAAAAAACACGGTGGACAAGGACTCCACTGACACAACTAAAACTGCTGATAAGCCAGTAGATTTAAAAAGCAAAGACTATTACC
>CANIXM010000147.1 GCA_947471245.1 Paludibacteraceae bacterium
AAATTTCTTGGGTGATAATGCAGAATCACGTTTGATTCATTTCTCGGATGTGGACTTTCCACGCTTCGAAGTAGTTTTTGGTGGAGGCGATTCGTTCAGAGAATCACTGGTGGTGGATGCCGAAGAGTTTATCGGTGTAAAGAGCTTCAAAGCCAAAGGCAAGCGACTCACCACATTCGAAGTGGAAACTATCAACGAACTGGAGCCGATACGCTTTGCTCCACCCAAAGAGGATGTTGATGCTACTAACGAAGAAGAGGAAACTCCTGCATTAACAGAGCTGGTAGAAAAAGCCATCAACGCCAAAAAGCAAAAGCTGGAAGAAGTGGGTGACGAAGAAGGCAACGAAATACCTGACGATGTGATAGACCAAAAACGAATTCTGGATGACTTAACTGGTCAAATGACTTTGTTTTAAGATAAGATAAAACACGAAGGCACGGAGACACAAATTAATTGAAAAAGAATTTAAATTATCGTTTATTTTAGACGATTCGGGTTTACTGAAAGCATTTCCCGTAGGGAATTAATATTAATAGCAACAATTATCATATCTATCAATTCCACGTAGTGGATAAACTAAAAAATTGAACACAAAGGCACTAAGGCACAAATAATAGGGTTGAACACGGAGGCACAAAGACACAAAAAAAATTGAAAAAGAATTTAAATTAACGTTTATTTTCGACGATTAAATTAGTAGGACAAATAGGGTGTCACATTTATTTGCCGTCCCATTTATGGGGCGGAATAGATGTTCAACAATCAAAGGGCTTTAGCCAAATTTTATCATTGTTTGGCTAAAGCCAATACCTAATTCTATCTAACTATCCGCCCCATAAATGGGACGGCAATTGAAACAGGACAACAACTATATTTGGTTTCACTTACTGTTCAAACCGAACTCTGCAACCAAATTGAAAAGAAAAAACACGAAGATTGATCTCCATAAATAGAATGAACTAAAAAAAACATATATGGCAAAAGAATTCAAATACCAGGATGTATTTCCATTGGGTAAAGAAAAAACCGAGTATTACTTACTCACCAAAGACTATGTAAGTGTGTCGCAGTTGGACGGCAATGAAATCCTCAAAGTAGAGCAAGAAGGCATTGCTAAGATGGCACGAACTGCCATGCGCGACTGTGCATTTCTGCTTCGTCCAGAGCATCAACGCCAAGTGGCAGCTATCCTTGCTGACACTGAAGCGAGCGAAAATGATAAATATGTAGCACTTACCATGCTTCGCAATGCTGAAATATCTGCAAAAGGCATTCTTCCTTTCTGTCAAGATACGGGTACTGCTACTGTCTATGCCAAAAAAGGCAACAACATATGGACGGATGGTAATGACGAAGAAGCCTTGTCAAAAGGAATCTACGAAACCTACACCGAAGAAAACCTGCGTTATTCTCAAAATGCAGCCTTGAACATGTACGATGAGGTAAATACTGGCACCAACCTGCCTGCTCAAATAGACCTTGTGGCATCTCACGGCAACGAATACAAATTTCTATTCATCGCCAAAGGTGGTGGGTCGGCCAACAAATCCTATCTTTTCCAAGAGACAAAAGCATTGCTGAACCCAGTGTCATTGGAAAAATTCTTGACCGAAAAGATGAAAACCCTTGGCACTGCGGCTTGTCCTCCTTACCACATCGCATTCGTGATAGGTGGCACGTCGGCCGATGCTTGTATGAAAACGGTAAAACTTGCCTCTACCAAATATTATGATGAATTGCCCACTGAAGGCAATGAGCTAGGACAAGCTTTCCGCGACGTAGAGATGGAACAAAAAATCTTGAAACAAGCACAAGCCTCTGGACTAGGTGCTCAGTTTGGCGGAAAATACTTTGCTCATGACATCCGCATCGTTCGTCTTTCTCGCCACGGCGCGTCGTGTTTTGTAGGCATGGCTGTATCTTGCTCTGCCGACAGAAACATCAAAGCAAAAATCAACAAAGACGGTATTTGGATTGAGAAAATGGAAGACAATCCAGGCGCATTGATACCAGTAGAACTTCGTCAGCAAGGTGAAGGTGATGCCGTAAAAATAGACTTGAACCTACCGATGGCAGATATCTTGGCTACACTGAGTAAATATCCAGTTGCCACTCGTTTGTCACTCAATGGTACCATCATCGTAGGTCGTGACATAGCTCATGCCAAGCTCAAAGAAGTGCTTGACTCAGGCAAACCACTACCACAATACCTGAAAGACCATCCTATCTACTACGCTGGTCCTGCAAAAACACCTAAAGGAATGGCGTCTGGATCATTTGGACCTACTACTGCTGGTCGTATGGACTCGTATGTGGACTTATTACAAGCCAATGGTGGTAGCCTTATCATGATAGCAAAGGGCAACCGCACACAACAAGTAACCGACGCTTGTCAGAAATATGGTGGTTTCTATCTAGGTTCTATCGGTGGCCCCGCAGCTATTCTTGCCGAGCAAAACATCAAAAAAGTAGAATGCCTTGAATACCCAGAATTGGGAATGGAAGCGATTTGGAAAATTGAAGTAGAGAATTTCCCTGCATTTATCCTTGTTGATGACAAAGGGAATGACTTCTTTAAACTGATTAAACCAACTACTGTTTGCTAAATGAGTTGACGAGTTGACTGTTAAATAAGTTGACGAGTTGGCTGGGGTGATCTGAAAGAAAAGCTATTCGAATAATTCAAAATGACGTAGCCCTGATATCAAAAAATCATTTAGCACGATTACAATTAAACTAAATAAAAATCACTTAATGACTAGAACAATCAGAATTTTTGTATTAGTTATGCTAACATCGTTTTTGAGTAGTAATGCATTTTCTCAAATAGGGGTTTCGTATTATTCCAGCTATTCCAAGCTAGGTGTAAGCTACGATTTCTCGAATAAAGTATGGGGAGAATTTCGATTGAATAGTAATGGAGAACTATCTAATTTGTCCCCAGAATTGGTTATATGTAAAAATTTCATCCGAAGTGAAAACTATTCCATTTATGTAGGAGTAGGTGGTGTGTTTAACCGAGTTATCGGGTACAATCTAAATGGATATGGATATGCCACTTCCGCGATAGTAACACCTATAGGAATCCAATTCTCGCCATTAGAAAAGTTGGATAAACTCTCGTTACACCTAGAGTTACTACCAACTATTGGGGAGTACTGGCAAACATTTGCATTTACTTCATGGGGGTTGAGATATAAGTTCTAATTTCTCAGAAAACAGTCACTAACAACAAAAAGGCAACCGCAAATGGGTTGCCTTTTTGCTATATATCAATCGGTATATCAAACCCTTACATTATTCACAAAGCCACACAGCATGTTTTTCAAAACTTGCATTATCAATTTGTGCCAACATAAAAGCCGCTACGCTTGCCCTAGAAATACTAGCTGAACCCTTCAGAAGTTCATTACTTGTTCCAAATTTAAGTGGTGTCACCTGTTTTCCATCATTCAGTCCACCAGGTCTCACTATCGTCCAATTCAATTTACTAGCCGTAATTCGAGCTTCATTCACCGCATGATCCGCCAGTGGAACACGTAGCATGAAATCCACAATAAAAAACCTAAGTGGCTGTGGAATCTTGTACTTACTCTCCCCCACACCGAGACTTGACAAGTATATAAATCGGTTGACGCCTTCCATTTCAGCAACCTTTACGATTTGGTCAATTCCATCCATAATTTTTGTGGCATGCTTACGCAATGATCCTCCTCCTAGACATGAAACACAAACGTCAGCTCCTTTGATGGCAGCATGAAGTTGGGTTGTGCTATTTAGTTCTCCAACCAACGACTTCAAATTCGGGTGTGTTTTGCCCAATGCTGATTCCCTTCTTACATAAGCCACTACTTGATGACCTGCCGCTAAAGCCTGATCAACAAATAAAGTACCTGTCCTGCCACTGGCACCAAAAACTACAATTTTCATTATAATCGAATAAAAATATTTAAAAATCAAATAATTAAGGACATAGAGAGAAACGAAAAGCGGGTCTCAAAAGTTTTCAAATATAGAAATGAAAAAACGAACAGTCACATAAAATTCATTAAAAAAACTTGAAAAAAAGAAATAAATCAAATTTGACTTGCAAAAGCAAAAAAAGTTTATCTTTGCTATTTGAAATAAAAAAGGATTAGTTTTTCTAGCAACTATAGATATTTTGGCTGGACTGACGAATAGCTATTTTTGCAGAACAGTACATTCAACAAAAGTCATAACTCATAATAGTCTTGATACAAGCATGATTAGGATTATTCACCTTCTACAGGGTCTAATTCTTTTGCTAAGAATAGGACTAGTTATGTGACCTCTAACTAAAAAATAAACAGGAACGCATGAAACACTTAAAAAAGAAAATGGCAATCGCCACATTGGTACAACGTGTAAGATTATTCACAGCTATCACAACCCTTCTATTCATTACCACAGCTATATCGGCCAGCAATATTACGGTGTCCAATGCTACACTTTCGAATCAGGATGCTACAAAAAAGACAACCGTAGTTCAATTTGATTTAAGTTGGGACAATTCATTTCGTTTCTCAGACGGAACAAAAAATTTTGATGCTGCATGGGTGTTTGTAAAATACCGCATCAAAAATGAAGGTGATGGTTCTTGGAAGCATGCATTTATCAACCCAACTGACTTTATTGCTCCAGCTGGATGCACCATCAATCCCAGTTCTGATGGAGCAGGGAGCTTCATCTATAGAAGTGAAACAGCATTTACTGCTAGCAAAAACACATGGAAAGGCATTCAACTTCAATGGAACTATGGCAAAAATGGTCTGGCAGACAATTCTCAACTCGAAATTCATGTTTATGCCATTGAAACAGTGTATGTTCCAACTGGTGCTTTTTACCTTGGTACAGGTGCAGACCCATTTGAGACATCGAGTTTTACAGCTGCCAACAACACATCAGGTCCTGTTACTACATTTCTAGTAGGCAATAAAGCTCCTTATTTACAAGGAAGCAATATTAAATCGAGCCCAAACAACCTATCAGCTAGAAGTTTATGGGATTTAACGCTCACCTCGGTGGATAGTGTGGCAAAGGGTTTCCCAACAGGTTATGACGCATTTTTCTGCATGAAGTATGAACTAAGCCAACAAGAATACATCGATTTCTTAAACACACTCACTTATTCACAACAAGCCACTAGAACTGTAAATGCTCCGAATTCGCCAGCTGGTACTGGAGCATTGTGTGCGACCAACACCAACCGCAACGGCATCTGCATTGCCACACCAGGGGTAAGCCCTAACACACCAGCTGTTTACACCTACAAAGGCAACAAATCGGTGCCAAGCAACTCGGTGCCCTGCAATTTCCTTAGCTGGTCTGACTTGGCTGCCTATCTTGACTGGAGTGGACTCAGACCGTTTACCGAACTTGAATTTGAAAAAGCTTGTAGGGGAATAGCCAAACCTGTTGCAAACGAATATGCATGGGGAAATACCACATTGATTCAAAACACGGGGGTACTTAGTTCTACCAACAAAAAAGCTGCAGCTCCCAACTGCACCTACGGCAACAACACTGCTGTGCAAGGACCACTTCGAATCATAGCTTCAGAGGCAGTTCCAGCAAACAGAGTGGCAAATGGAGCAACCA
>CANIXM010000148.1 GCA_947471245.1 Paludibacteraceae bacterium
ATGGGACATGCGGGAGCTATCATTTCCAGTGGAAGTGGTACAGCTGCTGAAAAAATTGCAGCTTTCGAAAAGGCTGGCATACCTGTAGCTCGTCGCCCAAGAGAATTGGCACCACTGGTTCAAGAACTACTTGACAAAAGAAAAAAAAGCTAATTATCAAATAATAAATAGCATTTACAAAGGGTTTGGCAAGAATAACACAATGATGTTATTCTTGCCAAACCTGCATTTTAGCCCTTCATTGATTGACATCGCCAACGTGGAAAGATGAATAATGTAGAAAAAATAGTATCTTTGTAAATAACTTACACAGTTAAATCATTCTCAATCAATTAACTTCGTTTTTGATTTATCATTTTTGATATGATACTTAATTACATCTGGATCGGATTTCTTGTCATTGCTTTCGTGGTGGCATGTATTCAAGCATTGATAATGGGCAATACACAAGTATTCCCGGACATTATAAATGCAACTTTTGAAGCAGCCAAATCGGGTTTCACCATTTCACTTGGACTTACTGGAGTATTATCCATGTGGCTCGGCATCATGAAAATAGGCGAAAAAGGCGGCGTGATCAACACTTTCTCTAGGCTGGTAGCACCGTTTTTCACCAAAATATTCCCTGATATTCCAAAGGGTCACCCTGCTATGGGTAGCATGTTTATGAATATTTCGGCCAATATGCTTGGCCTTGACAATGCTGCAACTCCAATGGGCTTAAAGGCCATGAAAGAAATGCAAGAATTAAACCCCGAAAAGGAGACGGCCTCCAATCCCATGATTATGTTTCTGGTGCTGAATACTGCAGGTCTGACATTGATACCCATTAGTGTGATGGTATATAGGGCTCAGATGGGCGCTGCCAATCCGGCTGATGTTTTTCTGCCGATTCTACTAGCTACCTATTTTGCTGCGCTTACTGGCTTGATAAGTGTGGCTATTTACCAAAAAATAAATCTGTTCAACAAAACCATATTGGGCACTTTAGTTGGACTGACTGCATTTATAACTGGAATCATCTATTTTTTGAGCGGACTGCCCAAAGAGCAAATAGCCACTTATTCGAGCATGACGGCCAGCATCATACTATTTTCTATCATTATTACGTTTGTAGTCAGAGCAGCCATAAAAAGAATTAATGTCTATGATTCGTTTATCGAGGGTGCCAAGGAAGGTTTTCAGGTGGCTATTGGCATCATTCCGTACTTGATAGCCATATTGGTGGCAATAGCCATGTTTAGAGCATCGGGTGCCATGACTTTTTTGCTAGACGGCATAACTTACTTGGTGAGTCTGACAGGCATCAACACCGAATTTGTAGGCGCATTGCCTACAGCATTGATGAAACCTTTAAGCGGTAGCGGAGCTAGGGGTATGATGGTGGATACCATGAAGTTAAATGGACCTGATTCATTTGTAAGTAGATTATCTTGCATCATTCAGGGGTCAACTGATACTACTTTTTACATTTTAGCCGTATATTTCGGATCGGTAGGTGTAAAAAACACTCGATATGCTGTCATTTGTGGGTTGCTTGCTGACTTTGCAGGCATCGCTGCAGCCATTGTTTTGGGCTATTTGTTTTTTCATTAATTGACCCAGTTAGGCATGATAAATTTCATTTTCGAAACAGTCGCAATCCCTAACTTTGATAACGCTGGGATAACTAAATGGATCAAAAAAATAGCAGCCCACTATGGCAAACAAATAGGGCGGATAAATTATATTTTTTGTGATGACAGCAAAATACTGGAAGTCAACAATCAATTTCTAAATCACGATTTTTATACCGATATCATCACTTTTGATTATTCGCAAGGACGTAGCATTGCAGGCGACATCTACATCAGCCTAGACACGGTAGCTTCCAACGCTTTAGAATGGAGAGTGGATTATACCCATGAGTTGTACCGAATCATTATTCATGGCATACTTCACCTCTGCGGACAAGAAGATAAAACACCAGAAGATAGCGCTGAAATGACTATGAAAGAAAATCATGCTTTAGCAATGCGAATTCAATAGTAAGTCTATTTGCATTTTTTCATATCTCATAGTTCAATTCCTATTAACTGGCTATGAATGTAATATTTTGTTAAATTACAGCATTGAATAACTAGCATTTTCCGTACATTAAAAGATTATCACTACTTTTGTTGACCTTAAAGTCTAAAATGGAGAAGAATTAATGTGACAGGGAGATCGACCGTTTACAATTTAACTCATTGAAAGTACTATGAATATTAAAGCACTAGGATTGTACTTAGTTTGTTCGATGGCAATGCTGTGCCCCAGGGTCAGCGCACAAGACGAATACAAAGCAGAGATTGGTATTGCTGGTGGTGGCGCATTCTATTTGGGTGATGCCAACAAAAGTATTTTCAAAAATACTCAACCTGCATATGGAGCCCTGTTTCGCTATCGCTTTAACCAACGAATAGCAGGTCGTATCGAATTTAGCGCCACTAATGTGACAGCTCCAGAAGCTTTAGATCCTAAAGATGCAAAGGTCACAGTACCAGTGGACAACGCCGTAAAAACATTGGACATCAACATGGAGTTTAACTTTTATGACCTGGCACACAATCCATTTAAGTACAGCACCGCCAGGTTTTCTCCTTACATATTTGCTGGTTATAGTAAAGTTTATTTCGAATACAATTTATTAGGGCGCGTGAAAGATGGAATCAACTTTGGCTTAGGTATAAAATACAAACTAGGACCTCGATGGAATTTCAATGCACAATGGGCTAACAAACTAATGCTGACAGACCAGTTGGAAGGATTAGCCATCTATGCAGATCCCTTCAAAATGAATGGAACGAATGTCTTTAACAATGACTTTTTATCCACATTCACTGTGGCAATCACTTATGACTTTTGGGAAAAACCCTGCGCATGCAGAAGCATTACGCCGCAAAAACCAAAAGTATTTAAACATTAATCAACAAACAATGCCATCTCTTATTGATAAAATAGACACAAACAAATTACCTGCACACATTGCTATCATCATGGATGGCAATGGTAGATGGGCTAAAGAACAAGGTTATGACCGAATAGTGGGACATCAGCACGGCGTGACTTCAGTAAGAGAAATTACTGAGGTGGCTGCTGAGATAGGCATAAAATACTTGACTTTATACACTTTCTCAACCGAAAACTGGGGTCGTCCACAAGCCGAAGTAGATGCTTTGATGACACTGCTCATTGACACCATCGAAAAAGAGACACCCACATTACACAAAAACAATGTGCGCCTACTGGCTATCGGGGACTTATCAAGACTACCCGACGGGGCTAACGCCAAACTTCAACAATGCATTGAAGTCACATCAAAAAACACAGGACTAGGACTGGTACTGGCATTGAGCTACTCATCAAGATGGGAAATAAACAATGCCATAAAATGCATTGCTACAGCAGTAAAAGATGGAACATTAGCACCAAGTGAAATCACAGACGAACTGATAAGCAGCCATTTGACCACCAATGGAATTCCAGACCCTGACTTGCTTATTAGAACCAGTGGAGAATTGAGAATAAGTAATTTTTTATTATGGCAAATAGCCTATAGTGAATTATATTTCACACAAACGCATTGGCCTGCATTTAGAAGAGAGAGTTTGTACGAGGCAATTTATGATTATCAACAAAGAGTACGTCGTTTTGGAAAATAAATTTTTAATGCATCTTCCATCGACACACCATACCACTTTTATGAACAACTTTAAGTTTTTCGCATTTTTAGTATTCCTCACCATTGGCCAACTACTTGTAGCGCAAACACCGACTTCGGTGGACACCACTACAGCACCAAAAATTGAATACTCTAGCTCCCCACAAACTCGCAAATACGAAATTGCAGCCATCACCGTTTCAGGTGCCGAGAACTACGAGGACTTTGTACTTATTGGTTATTCTGGTCTTGGTGTGGGTGACATCATTGCAGTACCAGGTGAAGCGATAACCAATTCCATCAAGCGGTTTTGGAAACAAGGGCTATTCTCCGACATCAAGATCACAGCCACCAAAATACAAGATGGTAAAATATGGCTTAACATCGCACTCAAAGAGCGTTCAAGAGTCTCTAAAATCAATTTTAAAGGATTGAAAAAATCAGAGATAACAGACCTTGAAGCAAAAATAGGCATTGTCAAAGGCAACCAAATAAGCCCCAGCATATCGGACAAAGCTAAGAAAATCATCAACAAATATCTTGGAGAGAAGGGATTCCTTAATGCCACTATCAATGTATTGCAACGCAACGACATAGACAAACCTGGTCATGTGATAGTGGACATCGAAGTGGATAAAAAACTGAAAACCTTAGTCAACAAAATCTATATCACAGACAACAACCACCTATCGAAAGAAAAAATTCGTATGGTAATGAAAAAAACCAATGAATGGCATCCTTTTAACATCTTTCGTACAAGAAAATTTGTAAAAGAAGAGTATGAGAAGGATAAAATAGCCTTGATAGAAAAATACAACGAAATAGGCTATCGCGATGCCTATATTGTGGCTGATAGCGTGGTGAGATTTGACAATAAAAAAGTCAATGTTTATATCACCCTTAGCGAAGGTAAAAAGTATTACTTCCGCAACATCAAGTGGGTGGGTAACACCATCTACCCTTATGAATTTTTAAACACCGTATTGGGAATCAAAAAGGGCGATGTATACAACCATAAAAACATGATGGCCAAACTTGTAACCGATGACAATGCAGTAAGTAAACTATACTCAGACAGGGGCTATCTGTTTTTTCAAGTAGATCCTGTGGAGGTGAAAATTGAAAATGATTCAATAGACCTAGAGATGCGCATGTTCGAAGGCAAACCAGCCACCATCAACGAAATTGCCATCAATGGCAACACACGGGTGTATGAACACGTGGTGCGTCGCGAGTTGCGCACCAAACCCGGACAACTGTACAGTCAGTCCGACATCATGCGTTCGCTCAGAGAATTGGCTCAAATGGGGCATTTCAATCCTGAAAAAATCACACCTGACATCAAGCCCAACCAAGAAGATGGAACCGTGGACATAGATTACAACCTACAAACAAAGGGTAGCGACCAAGTGGAACTTTCGGCAGGTTACGGTGGATATACAGGTATAGTGGGTAGTGTAGGGTTAAGATTCAGCAACTTTGCTATTCAAAATATTTTCAAACCTGAAACCTACCGCATCGTGCCACAAGGAGAAGGTCAAACTCTTAGTTTAAATGCAAGAACCAGCGGACCACAATACACCTCATTCAGCCTTTCGTTTTTAGAACCATGGCTAGGAGGAAAACGTCCCAACTCATTATCCACATCCATTTCATACAGCCGAATGGGTGGTATTAACTCAAACTATCAATCTCAAAACACATCCACAGCATACAATCCATTTTATTCGAACGGTGGAATGCCGGGAGGAGGATATAGTTCAATGAATGGTATGTACAACCAAAGCTATTTAAGAAGCATAGACCCAGACTCTTACTTTCAAACCTGGGGACTTAGTGTGGGGAATGGAGAACGACTTACGTGGCCGGATGACTATTTCACATTCTACAAAGAATTTTCGGTGCAACGTTATATGTTGAACAATTATA
>CANIXM010000149.1 GCA_947471245.1 Paludibacteraceae bacterium
AGAATTGCTGCATTGCTTGATATGGCTGGTGTTCCAGAAATTGAAATTGGATCGCCTGCGATGGGTCGTAATGAAGTGAATGATATCAAAACACTGTGTGATATGCACTTCAAATTTAAAACCTTGGCTTGGTGTAGGGCGAAAATTGCTGATATTCAGTTTGCCAGCAGGGCAGGCACCGATGGTGTACACATTTCTTTTCCTGTTTCTCCGATTTTGATGCAAGCCATGGATTTAAATCCAAAATGGATAGAACGCCAGATGAAAGAACTGATTGCAGTGTCACAATCGCTCTTTGGCTATGTCACCATCGGGGCGCAAGATGCTGCCAGAGCCGACAAGGAATTTCTTCTTGAATTCGCATCATTGGCACACTCATTGGGTGCTCGAAGGGTGCGACTGGCTGATACGGTGGGTGTGCTCAATCCATTGACTACACACCACATGGTGAGTGGCATTCGAAGCGTATTGCCCGACATGGAGCTGGAGATACATGCGCACAACGATTTGGGGATGGCCACAGCCAATACGCTCGCGGCCTATCTGGCTGGTGCTAAATGCCTTAGTACTACCGTAAATGGACTTGGTGAACGTGCAGGCAATGCCGCCATGGAGGAAGTGGCTATGGCATTGGAGTTTAGCGCTCAGATATCCAGTACGCTAAAAACCGAAACCTTTACCAAGTTGAGCCGATACGTAGCCAAAGTGTCTAAACGACCGAACAGTCCATTTAAACCAGTTACAGGTGAAATGGCACTCACACATGAGAGCGGCGTGCATACATCTTGCTTGTTGAAAAATCCAAGAACCTATCAACTGTTTGATGCCTGTCGCATTGGTCAGAATGAACCCGAGTTTTTAATTGGAAAACACAGTGGTAAGGCCACCATTTTTCATTACTTAGAGGAGGCACACCTTCCTATCGATGATGAAACATGTGCCGATTTACTACTCAGAGTGAAAGCCTGTTCGGAGGCACTCAAAAGAGCCATTACCAAGGAAGAACTTATTGATTTGTATTATGAAATTTACATAAACAAAAATCCATCATTATGTCTACAACCATAACACCGCCAGACTCAGATATGCGTATTCAAGCCCTTTCGTGCTATGAATATGCGAATAGTTTCTTTAAAACATTCCAAAAAGCGGTCAATGCTAAAAGTTCGCGGTTTGACAATAACTTGCTATACAATTTTGCCGTGATGAGTTTTGAAAAATACTTTGTGTCATTGTTAGCTTGTTATGATTGGAATGCTACTCACCACATGCCCATTGCTCTGTTTCGTGAAGCGCAGCAGTTTGAACCCGAACTCACCGAAGACATGAAAAAGACAGCAATTTTGGTGGGTAAGTTTGAAGCCATTTGCTCTTTGGATGAATTTGGATATCGCACTCCAAGCCTGGAAGAACTTCGCGAAATGGCTGCTGGCATGGCAGTGATAAAATCATTGGTGGAAAGACGAGTTGGCGAAATAGAAGTATTCCCAGCCTAAATTTGTCAAAAATAAAACTTGCTTTGGATTCAAACCAGAGCTTATGCACTTCACTTTTTCCCTCCAAGCTGGAGACAGGCTGTGCAGCTACAAATAGAAAATTTAAAAATGAACGCTTGAAATAAATGGAAAAAACATTAGTAATCATTAAACCCAGTGGCGTGCAAAGAGGGTTAGTGGGAGAAGTGATACGCCGATTTGAATTAAAGGGATTGCAACTGTGTGGTATGAAAATTACGCTACTTGATGATTTGATACTTCGTGAACATTATTCACATTTGAGCCAAGAATCATATTTTGGACGCATTCTAAAATCAATGACCAGTAGTCCGGTGGTCCTTTTATGTCTTAGTGGCGTGGAGTGCGTTCAGGTGGTGCGAACCATGGCTGGCATTACCAATGGTAGGGTAGCACCCATGGGAACCATTCGTGGCGATTTGAGTATGAGCATGCAAGAAAACATTGTGCATACTTCTGATTCGACAGAAAATGCGAAAATTGAAATTGACCGTTTTTTCAATCCTCATGAAATTGTGGATTATGCAAGAGTCAATCATTCGGTTATTTATGCTACCAACGAAGTCTGAGCCTACTCCACTAGGTTTTATTAGCTGCGCGATATTTACTTCGTGATATTAGCCTTCGGCGATAGTTGCTGCGCGATATTTGCCTTCGGCGATATTTACTTTGTGATATTTGCCTTCGGCGATAGCGACTTCGTGACTTTGTGTTCAAAAAATCTTCATTTTTCAATTACTTATTTAAATTCCACAACCATGAATGCCGAATCGACCAGTGAATTATATGCGCTAGAAAAAGTAAGGTTTATCATCAAAGATGCATGTGACATAGACATCGCATACGCCTATGACGACCTAGTGTTTTCTGAACATGGACTTTTTATCCTTCAGTTTCTGGACAAAGAGGGCACAGAACTGGCTTGCTGGTTCAACCAAGATTGTATTGAACAAAACAAGGTAGCCATCTTTAACTCCCTTGCCAAAACAGCAACGCTCAACAGCTCCAATATCAGCTACAAAGGAAAATTCGTGATGAATCAAAAGGAAGGTAGCGAAGAGATTGACATCAAGTTTGAAGTAAATTAAGACTTTGTTAAGTTGTTCTTTGTAGCAGGCAATGACGCATCTCTTATGGGAAGGTGTTCATTGTCCGCTTTTTTAATTATGTTGCATGTTTGTGTAGCTAGTGCAGTTTGTAATCCAATAATTTTTGCTAATTTTGCAGCCATTTTCAATAATTTATGTGTGTTCTCTGATTTTATGTTCTATCGAATTTGTTTGTGTTAACTGATACAATTTCAATGGATTAACATGCTTTAAGCATGCTTGTGATAAATTGTGTCTACCATCCATGGGCCTCTAGGTTTATATTAACTCTTTTAAACCACTTATATTCAACCTTTCAGATTAATTGTATTGTCAATCATCAGTGCTAGTTTTGCTTAATAGATTGCTGTTTTAGTGCTACGTATGCCGAATGTAGGCATGTGAATTTTGAAATAACAGGAAATGCTATTTGACTTCGAATTTAACAATAAGGATGATAATTGGGACTATACTGATTTATATCAGAAATGTTAATTGTCTATTTTTGTGCTGATACAAAGTTAAATACAACTTTAAGAACAATATTTTATTGGTTTATGTTATATATTTGCAAATTATAAAATCAAATCTAAAAATTATGAAAACAAATTATCATCTTTTTATCTCATTTTGTTTGTTGTTGGCTTCATTTCACATTCATGCAGCCACTACTTATACCCAAGATCCTACGCTTTGTAATCCTATCAAAGGCGTTTATTGTGATAACAATAAAGTAGCTACCTTTTCAAGTTTGCCAGTAACCTTAGATAAAACATGGTGTGCTTATGCACATGATGAAACATGGAAGACTTTTGATGACATTTCTAGCTCATGGGTTCCAGGACAAACGACTTACATCACCAAGTCTATACCAGGCACTAATTTGCTTAATGGAAGTGGTATAGTTGCGTTGTCAATATGGAATAAAGGAAACACACTTACTGGAAATAAATCAGAAGATTGTTCTGCCACTCTCAAACCAAGCAATTTTGACGCAACCTGTACTCCTAAGTCAGATAATATGTGTAATAGCTATGATGCAAAAATTTTGTCAAAAAACATTATCACCTACACAGGATTGAATAATTACTCTGTAGGGGTATGGTGTGGATTCACTGATGATGCTTGGGCTAGTTTTGCAGATTTAACCCCTATCCTTATAGGAGGTGTTGATAAATATGACTTGGATGTTGCCAAATATTCGTATGCCTCTGGCGGTAAAAAATCAGGATTAATTACCCTCCCTGTCAATGGTACCGTAGATATGCTTGCTCACTCCAAGATGCCTGATCAATGTAAGAAATCTTTTACTCTCAAAGGTACTGGTACTTCTAGAACAGACATATTTTCTCCATCTGTGACAAATGTTGTAACAGCTTTTCCTAATCCGGCACTTAACTCTCAAACAGTTACTATACAAGGTGAATTTGAATACAATTCAACAGTTACTATTTTAGATTTAAACGCTGCTGTTGTAGCTTCAACTGTTGTAAATGGAAATAGTTCAATTCAAATAAACCTTTCGGAGTTTGCTTTGAAATCAGGTATTTATATTGTGAAAGTTCAAAGTGGCGATAAATACTCTGTTGCTAAATTGATGATTAAATAGTCGTTACTTATACTAACAAAAACCCCTTTTGTCAAATTTGACTAAAGGGGTTTTTTGTTTCTAACTCTAATTAAATATTATACGATGCTTTGTTACCATCTAGTTTTTTGCCTCTATAACATTTTGGGTGGGGACACGATATTAATGCCTGCGGCGATAGTAGCTTCGCGATATTTACTTCGTGATATTAGCCTACGGCGATAATAGCTTTGCGATATTAGCCTTCGGCGATATTTACTTTGTGATATTTACTTCGTGATATTAGCCTTCGGCGATATATACTTCGTGATATTTGCCTTGGCAATAGCGACTTCGTGCCTTTGTGCCTTTGTGTTCAAAAAATTTTCAATTTTGATTGTTCGTTATAGAGCCAGTTTTATTAATGTTTTGGTGTAAGATGGTGTGCCGATTTAATACGGGATAGAAATAAAAACGAGCAACACCAACATGGCATTGCTCGTTTATAAATTCAAAGATCGGTATTAGTTCTGCCTTGCCACCTCGCCATGATGCACAAGATCCAGACCTACAGTTTGCACATGCTCCGAAACACGTACTGGAATAAACTTGTTGATTACACGGAATAATATCAATGTAAAGAAGAAGGCATACACTACTGCTATCAAAATGGCCACTACTTCTTTGAACAACAACCAGCCATCACCTCCAAAAAACAAACCATTGGGGATTGCCGCATTCACTGCTTTATCAGCAAAAAATCCTAAACAAATGGTTCCAATTACTCCACCCATACCGTGAACCCCCCACACATCCAGCGCATCATCCCATCCTTTGTGCTCTTTCAGTTTCACAGCCATAAAACAACCCACGGCCGCTATTACACCGATGACAGCAGAGGAGTAAATGCTCACGTAACCTGCAGCAGGTGTGATAGTAGCTAGCCCAGCAACTGCACCAGTCATCAGTCCAATGAAAGTGGGCTTCTTATTGCCAGTGTTCCATTCTATCAGCAACCAGGTTATCGCGGCAAACGACGCAGCGGTATCCGTATTCAGAAATGCAGAAATAGTAATAGAGTCCACAGCCAACTCGCTACCGGCATTGAATCCATACCAACCAAACCACAATAGAGCTGTTCCTACTGCAACTAATGGTATGTTGTTGGGCTCCGTTTTCTCGGGACGACGTCCTACAAAATAAACTGATGCCAAAGCAGCAAATCCAGCCGTAGCGTGAACCGTGATGCCCCCCGCAAAATCAAACACTCCCCAAGCAGCTAGCAAACCACCACCCCATATCATGTGGACAAAAGGATAGTACACAAAAATCTGCCAAAGCACGAGGAAGAAAATGTACGACTTAAAAGAAACTCGATTGATAAATGCACCAGTGATAAGTGC
>CANIXM010000150.1 GCA_947471245.1 Paludibacteraceae bacterium
CAATACGTTTATCTTTCAACTCAGCCATTTCGTTTAGATATCGCAGCTTAGTGATAGCAGTATTTAGTTTCTGAACAGTGGTAACAATTAGCTTTGCATCGCCTGTGAGTTGCTGTACAAGGGTATATGTGTTGTTTGTTCCGTCAATGCTTCCTTTACTGAAGCTATTGAACTCTTTGGTGGTTTGGTAATCGAGGTCTTTGCGATCTACCACAAAGACTACTTTATGAACCTTGGGGAGCGTGGTCAGTACCTGACTGGTTTTGAAAGAAGTAAGTGTTTTACCGGAACCTGTGGTATGCCATATATAACCTGGCTTATGTGTGGTTTTTACTTGTTCTATAATGGCTTCGGTGGCGTAATACTGATAAGGACGCAGTACCATCAATATCTTATCTGTCTCATTCAATACCACATAACGGGTAATCATTTTTGCCAAATGGCAAGGTTCAAGAAATACATCGGCAAATGCTGATAGCTGCGTAATGGTGTTATTCTCGACACACGACCAATAAAAAGTTTGTTTAAAAGAACGAGCCTTAACCGGACCATTAGCATAGTATTTTGTATTTACACCGTTACTGATAATAAAAATCTGAATAAACTGAAACAAGCCATGACCCGAACCATACGAATGTCGCTCATACCGATTGGTTTGATTAAAAGCTTCTTTCAATTCCAAGCCACGGCGTTTCAGTTCAATTTGAACCAATGGTAAACCGTTTATCAAAATAGTTACATCATATCGGTTTTTATAAGTGCCTTCAATGGTGACTTGCTGTGTAACCTGAAACTCATTCTTACACCAATGAACTTGATCTATCAGTTCAATGGTGCGTGTTTCTCCCTTATCGTTTGTATAAGGCACACGATCTCGAAGTAATTTTGCCCGTTCAAATATATTGCCTTTGTTGATATAGTTCAGAATCTGCGTAAACTCTTTTTCGCTTATTTTAAGTTTATTGTGTTTTTCCAACTGCACACGCAGGTTAGTCAATAAGGCATTTTCGTCGTGAAGCGCAGTTTTCTCATAACCCAACTTTACAAGCTGTGCTACCAAATTATCTTCTAGTATTTGTTCGGGTTGGGTGGTCATAATGAAATTATATTTATTTGAAACACAAGCACTATCTTTAATTTCTCAATTTATTATTAGATATTTTCTAACTCTTCAATCCGTAGGATTTAATTTGCATAACCTTCATCAAAGTTTGATGTTAATCTCATCGTCAACACATAATCCGCAGGATTTAATTTGCATAACCTCCAACTCAGTTGGGGGTGGTAATCAAACAAGTTAAAAACAACCCGAAGGGTTGAACTCTTTCAACTCACAGCAAATCATCTTCATTAAATTCAATACCAAACTCCAACAGCAACTTCTTATATTCGTCCTTTAACGATACTGTTTTATGATGCTCTTTTTGGTTCTTTATATATTCTATAACTCCTGTTCTGCTATCGTGCGATATAGTGAAGGCTCCAAATCCTTCCGCCCAACCTTCAAATTGGCTGAATTCAGGTTGCACTTTTAGCCATATTGAAGTCGATACCTTTATATCTTTTACAAAAGTTGAAAGGGCAATAGTCGGGTGAATATCAACTAATAAATGAATATGGTCTGTACTTCCATTTATGCGATAGAGTTTACACTTTTTATTCTCAATAATCCCCCAAATGTATTTGTACAATAACTGGCAATGTGCGTCGGGGATTGTGTGTTTTCGGTGTTTTGTACCGAAAACAATATGATAGTAAAGCTGCCTGTAACTTGCCATATTTTGAACATTTTTATTCAACCCTGCGGGTTGAGTTAGTTTTGTTTTCTTTGTTCCCCCCAACTGCGTTGGAGGTTATTAACATTGAACCCTGCGGGTATCAAACAAACAGTTTTTGTAACAAGCCTTTTTTATATTCTATAGATTCATCAATCTGATATATTACTTCTTCAATCTGTTTATCAATAATTGACAAAAAACTATCAATTTTCTTTTGCTCAGATATTGTTGGGACAGGGATTATTAGGGATTTGACAATTTCAGCAGATAAATTTCCTTGCCCACCTTGTAAATATGCTTTTATAATATTTTCTTTCTTAAAGTAAAGATAATGATAAAAGAAACGACTTAATTCATTAGTTCTGATACACAGTACTGCTTGATTAATAGCGCCTTGAATTTTCGAAATTGCCACTTCACCACTTGTTGCACCATAAAGAGCATAAATCAAATCTCCAATCTCGACAATTTTAGCTGAAGAATTCTTCAGACCTAATTCTGTAATAAATTGTTCTGTTTTATTTGATTTAATTTCACCAGATTTGATAAATGGTATGTGACCATTATAATACTCCTTCTTAGAAGTCAAGGGTGTACCTCCAGAAAAAAAAGTTCCTATTTCCCCCAACCTTTTCTCTTCCCAATCTGGAAACTCTTCCCCATTTTCATCTTTAAACCTCAGCTCCTGACTAAATATTTTCTGCATTAGACCTTTTTTGTAAAGCTCTAATTGCTCTTTTTGATTTGAGAGTAAGTTTATTCGCTTATCAATGGTTGATATGAAAGTGGCAATTTTTGTTTGTTCGAGGAGGGAGGGGAGTATTATTTCTAACGTTTTTAAATCGGAATTATATACGTTGCTTATACTTACTCCTTTAGCCAAAGTAGATATCTTTTTTCTTAATTTGTGATTGATATAATATGCCGCATAAATTTGAGAATAAACATTAGCCGTCATCGGTTTTAATATATTTATCGTTCTGCCAATAGCAACATTTTCAATTGTTAGAGCTGAAGCAGAACCAATATCTAAGGGGTCTTCCCCTGCTGAAGGAAGTAATATTTCATCTCCACTACTAAGAACTAGATCTGACTTATCAAGGTTAGTTCTGTTGATAATATCTTTGATAACTTCATTGTACATATAATATAATTCTCCATATCTTACACAAGGTGTATCAAATTCAGGAGAAGCTTCATTTTGCTTTATATTTTTTCCTGTTGAGAAAATGAATATATCTTTAAAAAAGTGCTTTTTGTATGAGTTATCGTCAACCTCGTTAAACTCAGAAAATCGCAAGGCAGGTATGTTTACTTGATTTCCCATTATTTCTTCTTTTTGGTTTCATTCAGCACCTTTTTTTCGTCACCGTCCAATTTTCGTTGCAGTTTTTTTACATCTTCTGCTGGTGGTAGATTTTCAGGTACTATGCCACGTTGTGTAAGCATATTTCTCACCGCCAGATTGTTGTCAACATGTTCTTTCTCTATTTTTGTTTGTCCCTTCAAGTCTTTATTTTGTACGTTTAAGCCTGTCATTTCAGCCGCTAAATCTTTGGCTTTAATGCTTATGGTAGGCAAAAAATCGGCTAATGGTCGGCTTTCAGGTACGCCCATTTTTCGTTTCAGTAGTTGGGTATTTATTCTGAACAGTGCCTGGTCGCCTTTACTTCTGATAACAGCAAAACCCTGACTATCAACTCCACGTTCGTACAGAATACCAGAAAGTTGTTTCTCGGTTTGGCTTAGTTTTTCACGAGCCTTCACACGTTCAAATTCGAGAATGCGTTGTTCAACTATTTCAGCTCTACGGGTTTGCACAGCAAAATAGTTTTGAGCAAATGCAATTTCTTCTTTTTTGCTATCGCCATTTTGTGCTATCAGGTAACAGGCATAACGAGTAAGTAGTATATCAACTATCTCTTTTTCAGCTCCTTTTGGCATAGGTATCGTTTTCCTGACGTCAGGAAAATGATAATCTTCTTGTTCGCCGGCATTTCGGCAAGCGTCTTTTGCTTTTTGAATCACATTTTCAAAGTTCTCCCACTTGGAATATCCTAACAAAATTTGCAACTCACGCGCACTCCAACATTCAACGCCATCATACTCAGAAGCTGCTGCTTCAAATTGAGCAAAAAGATTTTTAATTTCTTCGGTTTTCATACGTAAGTAATTGTTTTTTTAAGGCCGTATGGAACTCGCCACCGCCAATACGGGCCTCGTTTCATACGTTTTCAGATTAAAAAGGTGTTGGGATATTTAGTTCGGCACAAAAGGCAGCAATCTCGTCATTCGTAGTTTTCAAGTCTGTTGCAATGGCTTTAAGCTTTTCAGAAACGAGGTTTAAATCAATGCTTTCTTCCACTTCAAAGGTATCTACATATCGTGGAATGTTGAGGTTATAATCGTTTCTTTCAATTTCTGCAAGTGTGGCAATATGGCTGTATTTGTCTTTAGGAGTACGGTTACGGTATGTTTCTACAATGTCCGTTACATCTTCGTCACGCAATTCGTTTTGATTGCCTACTTTCTTGAAATGCTCTTCGCTACTAGCATCTATAAAAACGATATTATCGTCGGCTTTCCGACATTTTTTTATAACCAAAATACAGGTTGGTATGCTTGTGCCATAAAAAATATTGGCAGGTAAGCCTATCACTGCATCCACACAATTCAGTTCTTTAATCAGGTATTTGCGAATTTCACCTTCGGAAGCACCACGAAACAATACACCGTGTGGAAGTACACAGGCCATAATTCCATTGTCGGCAAGTTGATAGTACATGTGTAACACAAAGGCATAATCAGCTTTGGTTTTAGGAGCTAAGCGTCCGTATTGGCTGAAACGTTCATCGGAGTTATTCAATGGATTGTCTTCGCCCCGCCAATGAGCTGAGAAAGGTGGATTTGCTACTACAGCTTCGAATCGTTTATCTAAATGGCGAGGGTTTTCGAGTGTGTCGTCATGCTGAATGTCAAACTCACGGTAATGCACATCGTGCAAAAGCATGTTCATTCTGGCTAAGTTATAGGTAGTCCTACCAAGTTCCTGCCCGTAAAACTCGCTGACTTCTACTTCCTTTTTTACACGCAAAAGCAATGAACCCGAGCCACAAGTAGGGTCATATACCGATTTTAGTTTCGCTTTATCAGTAGTAACAATCCGTGCTAAAACCTTGGAAACTTGCTGTGGCGTGTAAAATTCACCGGCTGTTTTTCCAGCTCCAGCAGCAAACTTGGAAATAAGGTATTCGTAAGCATCACCTAATACATCCGAATCCACTTCATTTAATTTGAAGTCTATCTTGTCGAGATAGTTCAGAATCTTTACAATGATATCATTTCGTGCATTTACTGTTTTTCCTAATTTGTTTGAGTTTAAATCCAAATCGTCAAATAGCGCATTGAAATCATCTTCGGAGTCAGTCCCTGCGGTACTTTGCTCAATATGGTTCAAAACTTCTTTCAAATCTTCCAGAATATAATTACTCTCTTCTTCGCCGTTGGCATTGCCACGGGCTACGATACTTGAAAATAATTCGGTTGGAAGTAAGAAATAGCCTAATTTATCCAACGATTCATCACGGATAGCTTCAAGAATATCTTTGTCTGTTACGTCGTTGTAATCAGTCACATTTTCTCCTACAAGCAGGTGATTAGCATAGTGATATTGTTTTTCGGACAGGTATTTGTAAAAAATAAAACCCAGTATATAGTCCCTGTAA
>CANIXM010000151.1 GCA_947471245.1 Paludibacteraceae bacterium
ACAAACGGTTTATATAGTTCGGCTGCCATGTCTTTAGGCAAACCGCATTCGTGCATTTTTAATTCTGGTCCTACGACGATTACCGAACGAGCTGAATAATCCACACGTTTACCCAACAAGTTTTGACGGAAACGACCTTGCTTTCCTTTCAATGAATCAGAAAGTGATTTCAACGGACGGTTAGCGTCAGTTTTTACGGCACTGGATTTACGTGAGTTGTCAAACAATGAATCCACAGCCTCTTGAAGCATACGTTTTTCATTACGTAGGATTACTTCTGGAGCTTTGATTTCTATCAGACGTTTCAGACGGTTATTACGAATAATCACACGGCGATACAAGTCATTCAAATCCGATGTTGCAAATCGACCACCATCTAGTGGCACCAATGGACGCAATTCGGGTGGAATAACTGGTATTATCTTGATAATCATCCACTCTGGCTTATTTCTAAGTTTAGAGGCACGGAATGATTCTACGATTTGAAGACGTTTTAATGCTTCATTTTTGCGTTGTTGAGAAGTGTCATTATTGGCTTTATGACGTAGGTCATACGACAATGCATCCAGGTCCAAACGAGCCAATAGATCATAAACCGCATCAGCACCCATTTTGGCGATGAATTTGTTTGGATCAGTGTCTTCCAACAATTGGTTTTCACGTGGCAGTGCCTCCAAGATATCCAAGTATTCATCCTCGCTAAGTAGTTCACCCAATGCGATATTTTCACCATTTTCAAGAATACCTCCTTGAATGATGACGTATTTCTCGTAATAGATGATTGAATCTAATTTTTTGGTGGGCATTCCTAGTAAGTAGCCAATTTTATTTGGCAACGAACGGAAATACCAAATGTGTGCTACTGGAACCACCAATTGAATGTGTCCCATGCGCTCACGACGTACTTTTTTCTCTGTCACTTCCACCCCACAGCGGTCGCAGACAATGCCTTTGTAACGAATACGTTTGTATTTACCACAATGACATTCGAAGTCCTTAGTAGGACCAAAAATGCGCTCGCAGAACAATCCGTCACGCTCTGGTTTGTATGTACGATAGTTGATGGTTTCAGGCTTTAGGACCTCACCACTCGATAATTTTAGAATTTCCTCTGGCGATGCTAAGCCAATGGATATTTTATTAAAATTACTCTTTATCTTATTATCATTTTTAAAAGCCATATCTCTGTTTTATAAAGAGTTATAAGATTTATAATTGTAAATTGTCAGTTGAATATATTGGGTATCATCCACACCAAACTGATGGGGATGATACCTTTTTTTAATCCAAGCTGATACTTAATCCCAACCCACGAAGCTCATGTAACAATACATTGAGTGATTCAGGGATACCTGGAGCTGGCATTGGGTCGCCTTTTACGATTGCTTCGTAAGTACGGGCTCTACCCATCACATCATCCGATTTTACAGTCAATATTTCTTGAAGAATGTGAGCAGCACCGAATGCTTCAAGTGCCCAAACCTCCATTTCTCCAAAACGCTGACCACCGAATTGTGCTTTACCTCCAAGTGGTTGTTGAGTAATAAGTGAGTAAGGTCCGATAGAACGAGCATGCATTTTGTCTTCCACCATGTGACCTAGTTTCAGCATGTAGATAACTCCTACAGTAGCTGTTTGGTCAAATCGGTCACCAGTACCACCATCATATAGATAGGTTTTACCGTAATTTGGCACACCTGCTTTTTCAGTCCAGTGGTTCAGGTCATCAAGTGAGGCACCGTCAAAAATTGGAGTAGCAAAAGTGACACCCAATGATTTTCCTGCCCATCCTAGCACCGTTTCAAATATCTGTCCAAGGTTCATACGTGAAGGTACACCTAGTGGGTTCAATACGATGTCCACTGGAGTTCCATCCTCAAGGAATGGCATATCTTCTTGACGAACAATACGTGATACAATACCCTTGTTACCGTGACGTCCTGCCATTTTATCACCCACGCGAATCTTACGTTTTTTAGCAATATATACCTTCGCTATCTGAACAATACCATTTGGAAGTTCATCACCAATGGTAATGTTGAATTTTTGACGTTTGATTTGAGCATCAAGTTCTTTGTGCTTTTTCAGGTAGTTCATAATCAACTCTTTTACTAATTCATTTTTCGATGAATCGGTAGTCCAGTTGCTCAATTGTACTGCTGAATAGTCAATCTCACGTAGACGCTCTATTGTAAATTTGCTGTTTTTAGAGATAACATCAGATTTCAAGAAATCTTTTACACCAGCAGATGTTTTGTCTGCAAGAAGTGTTATCAGTTTATCCAACAAGGTGTTACGAAGAATAGCTGCTTGATTTTCAAATTCCTCATCCAGTCTAGGCAAAATGGCTTTATCTGCCAATTTTGATTTGCGATTCTTTTGAGCTTTTGAGAACAAACGTTTCCCGATTACTACACCCGAAAGTGATGGAGTTGCCTTCAATGATGCATCTTTCACATCACCTGCTTTGTCACCAAAAATAGCACGAAGTAATTTTTCTTCAGGAGAAGGATCTGATTCTCCTTTCGGAGTAATTTTACCAATGATGATATCACCTGGCTCAATACGAGCACCGATACGAATGATACCGTTTTCGTCCAAGTCTTTTGTAGCATCTTCACTTACGTTCGGTATATCAGATGTAAATTCTTCTACACCACGTTTTGTCTCGCGTACATCCAACAATTGTTCTACCACGTGAATAGATGTAAATACATCATCACGCACCACACGCTCATTGATTACAATCGCATCCTCAAAGTTGTAACCTTTCCATGGCATGAAGGCCACTTTTAGGTTTTTACCAATCGCCAATTCACCGTTTTGGGTAGCATAACCTTCAGACAAGATTTGTCCTGCAGTCACTTTATCACCTCGACGAACCAGTGGACGCAAGTCAATAGTCGTGTTTTGATTTGTTTTCTGGAATTTTGGGAATTTATATTCTTTCACAGCAGATTCGAAGCTTACAAACTCTTCATCTTCTGTTCTGTCATAACGAATCTTGATACAATCTGCATCTACATATTCTACTATACCTGTGCCTTCGGCAGTGATTTGAGTACGTGAGTCACGTATCAACTGTGCCTCGATACCAGTACCTACAATTGGTGCTTCGCAACGCAACAATGGCACTGCTTGACGCATCATGTTTGATCCCATCAATGCACGGTTGGCATCATCATGCTCCAAGAATGGAATAAGTGCTGCTGCGATAGATGCAATTTGTGATGGAGATACATCCATTAAGTTGACCTCTTGTCCAGTAACTACTGGGAAGTCAGCACCAAGACGAGACTTCACTTTCGACAAAATAAATTTTCCATTGTCGTCCAATGGAGCATTACCTTGTGCAATGATGAGGTTTTCTTCTTCCTCAGCTGTGAAGTATTCGATACCTGCATCGCGTGTATCTACTACCGAATCAGTTACTTTACGATATGGAGTTTCAATAAACCCAAGGTCATTGATTTTGGCATAAATACAAAGTGAAGATATCAAACCGATGTTTGGACCTTCAGGAGTTTCAATCGGACATAGACGACCGTAGTGCGTGTAGTGAACGTCACGTACCTCAAAGCCTGCTCGCTCGCGCGAAAGACCACCAGGTCCTAGGGCTGACATACGACGTTTGTGAGTTATCTCGGCCAATGGATTTTGTTGATCCATAAACTGCGACAAAGCATTGGTTCCAAAGAATGAATTGATAACCGAAGAAATGCTTTTCGCATTGATCAAATCTATTGGAGTAAACACCTCATTGTCACGCACATTCATACGTTCACGGATGGTACGAGCCATACGAGAAAGACCTACACCGAATTGATTATATAATTGTTCACCTACAGTACGAACGCGACGATTGCTCAAGTGGTCAATATCATCCACATCAGCCTTCGAATTGATAAGTTCAATCAAGTACTTGATGATTTCGATAATATCTTCTTTCGTTAGAACTTTTACATCCTCGCTAGTAGTAAGATTTAATTTTCTATTAATTCTGTAACGTCCTACATTACCGAGGTCATAACGTTTTTCTGAGAAAAATAAGTTATTGATTACCTCACGAGCAGTAGAGTCATCAGCAGGAACAGCGTTTCTTAGCTGACGGTAGATATATAACACCGCTTCTTTCTCCGAGTTACTAGGGTCTTTTTGAAGGGTGTTGTAAATGATAGCATAATCATTTTGATTAGCATCTGACTTATGTAATAGAATGGTTTGAACGCCTGATTCCAAAATATCATCGATGTGACTATTTTCAATAATAGTTTCACGGTCAATGATTACTTCATTACGTTCAATAGATACTACCTCACCGGTGTCTTCATCCACAAAGTCTTCCAACCAAGTTTTAAGAACACGTGCAGCCAATTTTTGACCCACTGCCTTTTTCAAACTAGTTTTATTCACTTTGATTTCTTCTGCTAAGTTAAAGATTTCCAAAATATCTTTGTCGCTTTCAAAACCAATAGCACGAAGTAGTGTAGTAACAGGTAATTTCTTCTTACGGTCAATGTAAGCATACATCACATTGTTGATGTCAGTAGCAAACTCAATCCAAGAACCACGAAATGGAATGATACGAGCTGAATACAGCTTAGTACCATTGGCGTGAGTACTTTGACCAAAAAATACGCCAGGAGAACGGTGCAACTGAGATACAATAACACGTTCAGCACCATTAATCACAAAGGTGCCTTTGGCTGTCATATATGGGATAGGTCCTAAATATACATCCTGAATGACCGTATCAAAATCTTCATGATCTGGATCGGTACAATATAATTTTAATTTAGCTTTGAGGGGCACACTGTAGGTCAAACCACGCTCAATACACTCATCGATAGAATAGCGTGGAGGATCTACATAATAGTCAAGAAATTCAAGTATGAAGTTGTTTCTTGTATCTGCAATAGGAAAGTTTTCGGAAAAAACCTTATACAATCCCTCTGATTTTCTTTTTTCTGGAGCAGTGTCCATTTGAAAAAAGTCTTGGAATGATTTGATTTGTACTTCTAAGAAATCTGGGTATTCCAGTTGGTTCTTAATCGAAGCAAAATTTATTCTTTGAGCTTTTGTAATTGACGACATTTTCAAAGAGGTTAGAAGGTGCTGTGAACTCAATTATTTTATAGACAGAAAAAGGTTTAGAATCCCTCAACTAAGAGGGAATCTAAACCACAGACCTGATAATCAGGCAATTTTATTTAAGTTCAACTTCAGCTCCGCCTTCAGTAAGTTGTTTTTGTAAAGCATCAGCTTCGTCTTTAGTAACACCTTCTTTGATAACAGAAGGAGCAGCATCAACCATATCTTTAGCTTCTTTCAAGCCAAGACCTGTCAATTCTTTTACTAATTTTACGATAGCCAATTTATTAGCACCGGCTGCTTTTAATACTACATCAAAAGATGTTTTTTCTTCTACTACTTCAGCAGCAGCTACAGGACCTGCAGCAACAGCAACGGCTGCAGCAGCTGGTTCGATACCA
>CANIXM010000152.1 GCA_947471245.1 Paludibacteraceae bacterium
ACAATTGATTATAATACTATTGTCAATTTGTCCAATGGTACAACTAATACTACTACAGGTACTCGTGGACTGATAAATGGAATTGTATGTACCAATGGAACAAATACGATTAGTAACAACACCATTTATAATCTAACGATAGCAAATGCCAATAATGCTGCTACGTATCAGGCATCGGTTGCAGGTATTGTTCTCAACTATACAACTGCTGCCGCACAGTCAATATCAGGTAATACTGTTTATAATTTATCTAACACTTATTCCAGTTTTGCAGGGACAGTAAATGGCATCTATTTCAATGGAAGCACTACTGCCAATACCGTAAGAAGCAATTTTATTTATGCCCTGTCTGTACATGCAAGTTCTACTGCGGCTACAATGAATGGTATTTATGCTTTAGCAGGTGTGACTACCTATTACAACAATGTCATATCACTCGGTGGAGATACAAAAACAGCTATAAATGGGATGTATGATGCAGGATCTGCCTCTCAAACCTGTAGTATATTCTATAACACCATTTATCTTTCTGGAACTGTTGGCTCAGGTGCAACTAATAAATCCGCTTGTCTATGGAATAATGCTGCGTCCAACACTCGCGATTACCGAAATAATATCTTTTACAATACAAGGACAACAACTAGTGGTTCCAATCTTCACTACACATTGTACTGCGTAGCTTCAGGAGGAACACTTAATTGTAATTTTAATGATTACAGGATAACAGCAGCCGCTGGCCAGACACTTGGTTATTTTGCTGCCAATGTTACCGTACTACCTATCGCAACAGCAGTGACTGGAAATGATGCAAGTAGTTTGACCACCGATCCTGGCATCACAGCGGGTACAACTGCAGTGTCATTTAAACCAACAACTTTGACTTTGAATGGAACCGATCTTTCAGGCCTTTCTATTACAGGGGACTTTAATGACAACCTCCGTAGTACCACCGCTCCTTGTATGGGGGCATGGGAGACTGAGACCAATAAATGGGTAGGTAGTACAAGTACCGATTTTGAAAATACTGCTAACTGGTCAGGCGGCGTACTTCCTACTCCCAATGCCAGTATCGCTTTTCATAGTAGTCCCACTCGTGACTGTTACTTGACAGCCAATAGAACGGTTACTGATATCACCATCAATCAGTCAACCTATAAGTTGTATACCAATGGATTCACCTTGACCATCAAGGGAGACTTAAACCTTTCAAACAGTGCCAAAATTGATGCCTCTGCTACAAGCTCTACAGTGGTGCTTAACAAGCAAACACCGCTGACTTTGCCGGCTAGTTCTTTTGTGAATGACCAGATTTTTAACCTGACAATCAATAGCCCGTACAATGTAAAGTACAATGGCAATATCACACTGCTGAATACACTTACAGCTACATCCAGTAAATTGGATGTGTTTACCAATAGCCCCACATTTACTTATGGCGGTAGCTCGGCTCAGACCATTAATACTGGCTTGTTCCCTGGTGACTCCATTAAAAATCTAGTGATAGACAATGCCGCTGGCGTGAGTCTTGGTACTGATTTTATTGTGAATACCTCTCTGACTATCAACTCAGGAAAAATTCTTACCATTCCTGTTACCAAAAAGTTGGTTGTTACAGGTACAATCACCAATAATGCTGGCGTGTCTGGGCTAGTGGTAAAAGCCGACCCAGCAGGTGCATTAGCCAATGGGACATTGATATTCTACAATGCAGTCGGTTCTCCAGTGACAGGAACCGTAGAACTTTATACCAAATCTGTTCTTCCTAAAAGACAATATATTGGAATACCATTGCGCAGTACTACTTTTAGTGCAAGCTTTAATAGTAAATCAATTCTTGCATGGAATGAAAATGTTACAGGATCCTCTGGAATGTGGACGGTATACACAGGAAATACAGCCATGACATCTTTCACAGGTTATAACTTAGGTTCTACAGCTGCTGGCATTATTACTTTCCAAGGTACTTTAGAGAATGGCAATTTCAGTTCTGGACAATTGTCATACTCCCCTGCTGCTGACTGGTTGGGTCATCACTTCTTGGCCAACTCCTACACTGCTGCTTTGGATATTCCATCCATTACTTTTGGATCGTCTAATGCAACCGTCATCGAGAATACAGTGTATGTTTTTAACACAGGCTCACTAGTTGATTGGAAAGCAGCTGGTTCAGGTATTACGTTTGGGTCTGCACCCGGTCAATATACATCTGTGCCTATCAACGTGGCTGGATTAAACGGTTTGCCATCTCAAATACCTTCTATGGGTGGGTTTGTTGTTAAGGTAAAAAGCAATAATGTTGCTGCTACTGTGAGTTGGAACTACAATTCTTCGTACTTGACGAAAAATACAGAATTGTTGAAATCAAAAAGAGCTCCACTTGTCTCTACCCGTCTGAATGTGAAGGGTTCCAAAAGCTCATTTGATTGCATGTGGATGATTACCAACCCTAAATGTAGCCATAACTTTGATAATGGATGGGATGGCGAGAAATCATTAGCTGGTGCAGGAACACTACAAATTTTTGCTGCAGAAACGGATGGCAAACGCTATCAAGTAGCATCAGTTGATAATGTGAATGAAACATATCTAGGTTTTCAAGCCAGTAAAGGTGATTCAAGCTATACCATCATTTTTAATCATGAAAATCTATCTGATGCCTACTCTACGATTTATTTAGTGGATTTGGAGCAAAACAAGACGATTGACATTTCCGAAACTGGAGCAATCTATTCATTTGTGTCCAAACAGACGGCTGCACCAACCAAACGGTTTAAAATCGTAACCTCATTTGATGAGTCTGGTATTGCTACTTCTGCCAATTCACTCTCAGCCGAACTGTCATTGACTAATTATGATAATAAGATTGAAGTAATTAATAAGTATGATTGTGAAGGAGCATTATATATTTACAACATATCAGGTGAGTTTATCAAGAAATTCAAATTAATGCCAGATTCAAAGACTTTACATGAGCCAGAACTTCCAACAGGTGCTTATGTTGCTAAAGTGTTACTTGTTAATGGTAGAACTTTGTCACAAAAAATTTTATTGCCTTAAGAAAAAGGTTGATAGATAAGATTTACAAGGTTTAGTCACATCGGGTGACTGAACCTTGTAATTTCTTTGTGAGTAATGCCTAATGAAAAGTCAGTGTGCATAAACAACATCCATAAGTTGTTCGAAAGAAATGACATGAAGTATGAAATGAATATCCATTGTGAGTTCTTTGCACGGTAATGGTTAAATCCCATATGTAAACTTGGAGCAAATCTTTGTAACTGCTTACACGTCACCTTCTAAAAGCTGGTTGGAGTTTGACTTCTTATCCTCAATGTTTTTACTGGCACCATTGGTATAAATTGGTTAAACGGGCCAATTTTGAAATTGTGAAACTCCACAGATAGTATTATATTGTTCAATACATTTTCATTGGCTTAGATCATAAATTCCTTATTAGCAAATATTTGATTTGATTGTTTGTTATGTTTAATGCTCAAACGAATAAAAATACATAGCCATTCACTATTTTTCTGATAAATAGTATTATCTTTGTGTTTGAGAAAATGGATTTATAGTAATTGGGTTTTTGTTAATTATTACAACACTCATAACTTAGTACTTCTAAAACTCGTAACTCGTAACTTGTATCTTGTAACTCGTAACTTGTAACTTGTAATCTTACTAAATGAAAAACGGTAAAGAAATATTAGTTTTTTCGATTATTGCTTGTGCCATATTGGTTCTTGAGTTCTTTTATCTTCCATGGGGAAGTATCAATAAGGATTCATCAACCACCGATATAGTAACAGGTGTTCACATTGACGAATCGATAACGAATGCCCAATCCTTTAATGGTTCTTCCGTTAGTCAGGGATTTACTTCTCCCGCACTAACATCTTCATATAGTTTTTCTAGACCTTCTAGCCATAGTGGTTCCACTAAGGTGTCAAGCCCTTCAAGCATTTCAAGTGTACCTGTTAAGAGTCAAACTTACAGTATTGAACAGTCTTCATCTACGGGCAGTTCAGCTGGGGGAGGATATGGAGGAGGCTCCAGTTCTTACTCTTCTTCGTCAGCGAATACATCTTCTCAGTCATCAGCTTTGTCATTTAACTCTCCAACTTCAACGTCCTTTAATTCAATGGGACAAACGAATATCTTAAGTGGACAAAATGGTGGTGTTTCTTCTCAGATATTTGGTGGTGACCAAGCTTTTGAGGGTTCATCGTCGAATGACAAAATGAAAAAAGTAAGCATGACATTTCCTCCTGCTGATCCATTAGAAGCAGATCATATATTCCTTTTATTAGCACTTTGCTATTTTGCTTTTAAATACTTTCTAAGTTTAAGAGATAAGCGTGTGCGCTCTGCAAACCACAATTCATCCAAATAAATGGCCCTATAACGTTTTGGATGGGTACTCGATATTTGCCTTCGGCGATATTTAGTTCGTGATATTTACTTCGTGATATTTTGCCTTCGGCGATATTTGCTGCGCGGTATTTACTTCGTGATATTTGCCTACGGCGATAGAAGCTTCGCGATATTTAATTTGTGTCTTTGAGTTTTGTGTTAAAAAATTTTTTTTCAGACGCTGCATGTGACGTTTCTTCAATTATCAATTATCAATTATCAATTTTTTTCTTTCCTTTTCTGGTTTTAATTTCATTCCTTGGTTTTCCCCACCTAATTCATTATAGAACCCGATAATCATATAAACCCAGTGTATTGAGAAGTGTTAAATAGACTAAGCGTGAAAACATGTTTTATAACATGTTTTTTTTATCTCTACTAATTTAGATAAAACTTATCTTTACGTTCTTTTTATAATATTTACAACATATTGTATTTGGTTTGCATAGTATGATGTGTGTGTTGATGTTAAATAATTCAATTAAGTGTTTTGATTTCTGATAGTTAGACGATGCCCGAACATTTTTATTCCGACAAAGAATCTGTATTAGTTGCTGTTGACTGTATTATAATGGGTTTTCATGAAAATGATTTACACATTTTAATAGCTAAACGTCCATTTGACCCTTTGCGTAGTAATTGGTCGTTGATGGGTGGTTTCGTAAAAGGTAATGAAGGACTAAGTGGTGCCGTACAACGAGTGCTGTATGAGTACACCGGTCTAACGGGTATCTACATGGAGCAGGTAGGTGTATACGGTGAGATGAATCGCGACTTGGGTGAGCGTGTTATTTCTATTGCTCATTATGCGTTGGTTGATATGGATAAAACTGATATTAGCAATGCCGAAAAATATGGAGCAAAATGGGTAAGTATCAGAACACTGCCTAAACTAGTTTTTGACCACAACATGATGGTTACAGACACCATTAAACGATTACAACAAAGAGCCGCTGTAAAACCAATTGGTTTTAATTTGTTGGGCGACCAATTTACATTGCCTACATTACAATCCCTATATGAAGCGATTTATCAAGAACCCATTGATAAACGTAATTTCCGAAAAAAAATATTGGCA
>CANIXM010000153.1 GCA_947471245.1 Paludibacteraceae bacterium
ATTTCGATTAATCGGAATTTGTTATGTGTACTTTTCCAAAGATAAAATTTGGCTAAAGCCTTGTGATTCTTGAATATTTATTCCGCCCCATAAATGGGACGGCAATTGAAATAAACACATTCTATTTATGTGGTTAAATTTTAAATTATATAACTCAAATCTTTTGTGCCTTTTGTGGTTTAATTATTATCCAACAAATTTTACAACCAACGATGATTAAATATTCGAAGCAAGATTTTGGTGATGATTTTGACTGGGGTGTTACTATCTCTTCCTACCAAGTGGAGGGTGCTCATGATTTACATGGGCGAGGCATGTCTATATGGGATAAGTTTTCTCATCAAGGCAAACGCATAGAAGATGGCTCCGATGGTACTATAGCATGTGACTTTTATCATCGATACGAAGAAGATATTGACATTGTCAAATCATTGAACCTTAAAAACTTCCGCTTCTCTCTTGCTTGGCCTCGCATACTGCCTAATGGAACGGGAGCTGTCAATCAGGCTGGTATCGATTTCTATAACAAAGTTATAGATTACTGTTTGGCTAAAGGAGTGACACCATGGCTTACACTCTACCATTGGGATTTGCCACAGGTGCTGGAGGATAAAGGTGGCTGGACCAACAGAATGATAGTCAATTGTTTCAAAGAATATGCCGATGTATGCTCACGTGCATTTGGTGATAGGGTGAAAAACTGGATAGTCATCAATGAGCCATTTACATACACCGCTTTGGGTTATCTATTTGGTTATTATGCCCCAGGCAAATTTGGGATCAACAATTATATCCCAGCAGTTCACCATTCTACCCTCTGTCAAGCCGAAGGTGCTAGAGTGATCAGACGCAATGTCCCTGATGCAAATATCGGAACTTCTGTGGGATGCTCACATGTGAGTCCAGCCTCCGACGCTCCACGTCATGTGGCCGCTGCCAAACGGATAGATGTGATGTTTAATCGCATTCACATAGAACCGCTACTGGGCATGGATTATCCCATCAGGGATTTACCAGCTTTGGAGCGAATAGAAAAATACATACAGCCTTATGACCCTGAGCTGATTAAGTTTGACTTTGATTTCATTGGTGTACAGAATTATTATTCGCTCGTGGCTTATGATGTGCCTTTGGTGCCATATATCGGAGCGCTTATAAAGCCGTTTCATAAGCTCAATCGGCCCTTGACGGCCAATGGTTGGGAGGTTTATCCAGAAGGGATTTACAAAATCCTGAAACAGTTTGGGGAATATCCAATCAAGAAATTAATGGTTACCGAAAATGGGGCTGCTTTCTATGATAAAGTTCAGAATGGCAAGGTGCATGATAAAAAACGTGTGGAATTCCTTCAGAAATACATCGGGCAAGTCTTGCGAGCTAAGAACGAGGGAGTGAATATTGGTGGATATTTTGTGTGGTCACTGATGGATAACTTCGAATGGAAAGCTGGTTTCAAATCGCGTTTTGGTATTGTACATACCGACTTCAAAACACAAAGACGTATCATTAAAGACAGCGGACGATGGATCAGAGAGTTTTTAGAAGAATAAATTTGGACACGCAAGGAAATTGAAAATCGACTTAGTCATTGATTGTTAACTACAAATCTTCTCTTAAAGTCCCCGCAGTTTATCCCG
The DNA here is from genome assembly GCA_947471245.1 of Paludibacteraceae bacterium. Classification (GTDB taxonomy): domain Bacteria; phylum Bacteroidota; class Bacteroidia; order Bacteroidales; family Paludibacteraceae; genus Paludibacter. The sequence goes on from CANIXM010000153.1 coordinate 1,638, forward strand.
TCATAAACGGGAGGGGATTTAGGGGGCTTTATTTACAAACACATGAATTTACGAATCCTATTATTCGCTTTGATAAGCGCACTCACTTTTAGCTCACTATCGGCTGCCGAAACAGGATGTACCGATCCATTGGCTACCAATTATAAACAGAGTGCCACCGAAAATGATGGCAGTTGTGTATATATCGACACCATTATTAGTCCTGTAAGTAGCCTGGAACTGCCTGCCGATGTGAATGAAACTTCAGGTCTGATGTTTTGGAATAATAAGTTGTGGACGCACAATGACAGTGGCAATAATACCAACCTATATGCCATCGATTCCATTTCTGGAAAAGTGCTTCAAAGCTTTAAGTTGCTCCGTGCCAAAAATGTGGACTGGGAGGAAATAACTCAGGACAAAGATTATATCTATTTGGGTGATTTTGGTAATAACAATGGAAACCGACAGGACTTGAGGATTGTCAAAATTCCAAAAGTAAAGATGTTTACACTAGCACCCCGACTAGATACCATTCAGTTTTCGTACTCCAATCAGACTGACTTTGTCTCGCCTGGTGCGCACAAAACCAATTTTGACTGCGAAGCAATGATAGTAACTGCCGACAGTATTTACCTATTTACCAAGCAGTGGGTTGCCAATAAAACTTCCATCTACTCGTTATCAAAATCACCTGGCACACAAGTAGCCAAACTGATTACCACGTTCAATGTACATGGATTAATCACCGGAGCCAGTTTCATGGAGGACAAGCGCATCATCGCATTGACTGGATACACCACGCTACTTCAACCATTCATTTACTTACTCTATGATTTCAAAGGAACAGACTTTTTTGGAGGCAATAAACGAAGAATGCCTTTGTCGCTGATGTTTCATCAAGTGGAGGCTATAGCCACCACCGACGGAAAGAAGTATTATATTTCTAATGAAAGTTTCGCTAAGCAGCCCTATTTTAGTACGGTTCAGAAGTTGCACACGCTTGATTTAGGCTTTTGCTTATCGGATTATTTGTCATCCATCAAATAACATGCACCTATGTCTCAAAGATTTTTTTAGAATGTTTAAACCTTATACCTCATAATATACATAGACTTATTTAAAAATGAAACACCCTAAACTTGGCATTCTCATTGCTTGCATTTGCCTAACATCCTCATTTCTAAAGGCGCAGAATACAGACACTGTCAAATATACATTAAAATCGGTGTCTAATAATTTTAGTATTCCACAGTTGACCATCAATGATGCCTATCTCTCACCACTTGAATACAAAGGGATTGGAGTCGGGTTTGGTCGGATTACTGATCAGTTTCTTTCACCCCAAAACACCAACTTCTCGTTTCATTCTCGTCAAAGCGGCATCATGGGTTTTACTACCAATCCTACCTCATCAGCCTTTATGACTTATGTGGCTTATAATTATGGTTGGGGATATTACTATCATTATCGACCCATGAGCGGCATGCAACTCCTTGTTGGTGGCGTGTGGGATTATGAATTGGGTTATAAATCCAATTCCAGAAATGTAAATAATTCTACCAACATTGACCTGTCATCATCCATCAACCTTGCTCTTGGTTTTAAGTACAACATCATCACACCTAAGCGGATTATGCGAGTGAGTATGACCATCGAAACTCCATTGGTGGGCTATATGTTTGTGCCCATGGGTGGAATGTCATATTATGAAATACTGGTTATGGGTAATTTTGACAACTGCTCCCATCTCAGTCATATCTTCAACAGGCAGGGCTATAAACAAACTTTTGCTTTTGAAATCCCACTCAAACGAATGACTTGGCGTGTGGGACTGTCATCACAGAACATTATATATCAAGCTAATGGAATGACGTTTACCAATAAGTCTTCGGCTATCACCTTGGGAGCTTCATTTGATATGGCTGTGTTCAGTGGCCGAATCAATTCTGCACCAGCCAATTTTCTGAATGCAAATAATTAATATTTCCTATCTGATAAAGTTTAGCGAACTACTATGAAAACAAGAATTTTACAAATCCTATTTCTGACTGCTGTATTGACATCCTGCATTGACCAGCCAGTAGTAATTCCCAATACGCCAAGTGATAATTTTGAAGCACTTTGGAAAATTGTGGATACCAAGTACTGCTATCTGGATTATAAGCACATCAACTGGGACTCTATCCACCAAGTGTATAAAGTCAAAGTGGACTCATTTGCCACTGTCAGCAAAAATAATAAAGATACACTTCAATCGGAAAGAGATTTTTTCAACATAATGAGTGGCATGCTCCGTGAATTGAAGGATGGGCACGTCAATCTGTACTCTCCATTCAACAGAAGCAGGTATTGGAATTGGTACCAGGACTATCCATCCAATTTCAGCTCCTCACTCCTCTACTCCGACAAGTATTTGGGCAAAAATTACGACAGTGTTAATGGACTTCAATATGCAAAAATTAACGGCGGTAAAGTGGGATATATTTATTACGGAAGTTTTGAGAGTAGTTTTACAACCCAAAATATCAAGTACATCTTCGACTATTTTTCAAATTGTCAAGCACTCATCATAGACGTGAGAAACAATGGTGGTGGCTCTGCCGATTTGGCCAAAACACTGGCTACTTATTTTTTTACCGAGAAAAAGACAGTTAGCTATTTTCGACATAAAACGGGAACAGGTCATTCGGATTTTGGGACACCTGCTCCTGAAATCATTATCCCAAATGCCAAAGAACCACAATGGAAACTGCCAGTGGCAATACTCACCAACAGACTGTCATACAGTGCTACCAATGACTTTGCATGCATGATGAAGCAAGCTCCAAAGGCAATTTTGGTGGGCGATAACACTGGTGGCGGTGGCGGTCTACCCATGTCATCCGAACTCCCTAATGGGTGGATGGTGCGCCTATCACAAGTTCAAATGATGGATGCCAATATGAATCAAATAGAGTGGGGCATAGCTCCGACCTACCCATGTGCATTGCTACAGGCTGATGTGGATAAAGGTGATGACACCATCATCGAAAAGGCAGTATCATTGTTGGTAAAATAAGTGGTGATGCCAGGAGGTTATGCACATATTGTCCTTTCAGGACACGAGAATCTCAGTTCCCTGAAAGGGGACAATATGAGTAACCGTGGGTACAGCCCACGGATATGAGTGCAGTCCGCAGATATGGGCGCATCCCACAGGTAAAGTTGTTCGGAGACCTTCCAAACTTCGTCATGCAAGAAGCCGACCTCTGGCTGACATATTAACAGCAAAAGGCACGAGAAATCGTGTCTTTTGCTGTTAGAAAAATGAGTATATTTGCAATATAATTCCCATACAACATTGGAAAAACTCAAAATAACAGAAATGAACCGACTCTCAGCAGAAGAGTTTCAGGTTCAACCCAAGACCCCATTAGTAGTCGTTCTCGATAATGTGAGGAGCATGCACAATGTAGGTTCGGTGTTTCGCACTGCCGATGCGTTTTTGGTTGAGGCAGTTTACCTTTGCGGAATAACCTGCTGTCCTCCACATGCCGAGATTCATAAAACAGCACTTGGAGCCGAAAATACGGTAGAGTGGAATTACTTTGAACATGCTTTGGACGCTGTCAACTCACTCCGAAATGAAGGGTACACTGTACTTGCCATTGAGCAAGCCAAAGGAAGCACGCTATTACCAGACCTGACAGTAAACCCCGAAGCAAAATACGCCGTAGTACTGGGTAATGAAGTGAAAGGAGTACAACAAGCAGTGGTAGATGCCTGCCACGGATGTGTAGAAATTCCACAATTCGGCACCAAGCATTCGCTCAATGTCAGTGTCACAGGCGGCATCATTATTTGGGAAATGTTTAGAAAATTGAAGGG
>CANIXM010000154.1 GCA_947471245.1 Paludibacteraceae bacterium
TAGCTGTAGCCAATTTTACCTTAGCCACTACTGAGCGAGGTCGAAAACTCCAAAACGGCACTGAAATTCCAGAACGAACCGAATGGCATAACATCGTAGCATGGAGAGGATTGGCAGAGATATCTGAAAAATACATCCGCAAAGGATCTCAACTGTACATCGAAGGTAAAATCCAAACTCGCTCTTGGGAAAAAGATGGCGTGAAACGCTACACCACCGAAATCTATGCAGAAACCATCAATCTACTTGGCAAACGCCCAGAACACACCGAACCGCTTAGCCCCATTGTAGCTTCAAGTGCTGCTGCCATGCCCACTGACACGGTGCAGTCACCCCCTCACACTGAAGACGATCTGCCGTTTTAAACGAGCTGTTTCAGTTTGACATTTGTCTTAGCCCATCATTAGATTTCTTTTGGTGGGCTGATTGTAGTATTAACTCCTTAAATCGCACCCCCGTTATGAAAATCAGATTAGTCATGGCATGTCTCATTTCATGTACACTTCACACTTACTCTCAAAGCTCCAAAGATTATTTCAATCGGGGCATGTCCAAAGTTCGTAATCAAAGCTATAAAGAAGCCATCACAGATTTCAACATGGCAATAGAGTTTGATCAAAACTACCGCGAGGCCATTTACAATCGTGGGGTTGCAAAACACCATATGAAGGATTATGTAGCCGCAATCAAAGATTTCGATCGAGTGCTGGAGATAGACCCACTCAATGCACCTGCTATCTATCACAAAACAGTTACGAGTAACAAGATGAATGATTTCAAAGGGCAAATTGAGGAATATACCGCCGAACTTGAAAACAATCCAACCAACCTTGTGGCACTTAACAATCGAGGACTTGCGAAATTAAAAATAAATGACACGCAAGGAGCTTTGATGGATTTCAACACCGCCATTGAGTTTGATTCCTTGTCTGCAGTTTCTTATGCCAACCGAGGGCTTGCCAAAGTAAGTAATAAAGACCCAGAAGGTGCTATCTCAGACTACAACATAGCCATTAAACTCAACCCCAAATTGGCCTGTGCCTATCTTCACCGTGGCAATGCCCGCATATCACTAGGGCGCAAAAATGAGGGATGTGAGGATTTGAGCAAAGCTAGTATTCTTGGTGATAATGATGCTTTGACTGCGTTGAAGAAAGAGTGTCAATAAACAACAATTACTAAGGTCGTTTTGTGAGTAGGTGATTAATAATCAGGTTCTAAAAGAATTGAGGTACGCAAAATGTGAAACATGGTCACTCATACATACCAACCACAAAAGTCACAAAAGTTGTAAGTAAAAGTTTGGTGTGCTTTCTACTTTTTTCACTTTTTCTTTTGTGTGTTTTGCGGTAAATATGCCAGCCTGAAGCCGGTTTCTAGCAAGACAAAGTTTGGAAACTTCGTTGAACAAACCACGATAAATACACTACGACCGAGTACACACTAAGCTCATCATAGCCTGCCGAACTTTATTCATTCATTCGTTCTTTTACATCCATACTTTGGTGAAGTATTCTTATTATTTCGACTTTATTCTGCGACTTCTTATATCTATAAAAGATCAAATGTGACTTTACCTTTGTACATCTGTAGTTTTTTCTTATATGATCAGCGTTTTTTCCTGATAGCGGATGTTCTGTGATATACTCAATTTCGTCAAAAAGCATATTGTAATATCGGTCTGCCTGTTCAACAGACCAGGCCTCTACCGTATATAGCCAAATATTCTCAATGTCTTCATAAGCTTTTTTACTTATGTCAAATTTCATTATGCAAGTATTTGGAGTGAAGGTTTATAAGTGATTTTTCTCTATTATAATTACTTATCATTCCCGATTTCTCTCCTGCTTTTAACTCATTTACAAGCATTTTTGTCCTGTTTTCTTGTTGTTCAAATAATCTTAAAGCTGTTCGTACAACTTCACTTGCGGTTGCATACTCACCTGATTTGACTTTTTCGCTTATAAAATTTTCGAAATATTCACCGAGTAAAATTGATGTATTCTTTGCCATAATTCTTTGTAATTTATAGTTTCTGCAAATATACCAACAATTGGTATTTTTGAAGCTAATATTTTTATTTTTATTTGGCACACCACGCCAGAGAAAGTGTCTTTAGAGCTTGTCCCGCAATAAACGAGAGTTTGCGGGGAACAAATAGACACGATTTTTCGTGCCTTCTGCCGTTAATATGCCAGCCTGAACCCGGTTTCTAGCAAGACAAAGTTTGGAAACTCCGTTGAACAAACCACGCAAAAACAACCTACGACGAAAACAGCGGTCTAGGGAAGGCTTAATATTTTCATCGTTTTTGATGTGTTTGCTAAAAATACAGGTATATTTGTAGCACAAAAACCGTACTCACATGAATACTATCAATGTACAGATTAACATAGACAGTCCTACTGGACGGAGATTGCTACGAGAAGTGGAAAAGCATCCTAAAGTAGCAAAAATTGAGCAACAATTACCTGAAGCAATTACTGGCAAAACATATACTGTGGAAGAATCTTTTGAAAGATGTTGCGATATATTAACTCAAAATTATGGGGTAGATGTTCGTAAACTATGAGTAAGTACACAGTTGTTATATCAGAACAAGCACAAGAGGATTTAGAAAAACTATCAGGTAAAATAAGTGACCAGTATAAATCACCAATTACGTCAATCAGGTATCTGAGAGGAATATTTTCTGAAATCAAACAACTATCTCGAAACCTCGAAATCTACTCCATACAAACCCGAAAATCACTACAAGCCTACTGACCATTTCCCAGAAGATTGAATTACAAACGTATGGCAATCATCTACAACCTAATGGGGAATGTAGTGTATATCCGACGCGTAATCCCTGCTAATACCATTTCGGAATTATAGAAATAAACCAAATCACATCTTATCGTTTGATGCAAAAAAGAGAAACTCATTCGAATTTCTCTTTTTCTTTTTTTTACTCTTAATCTGCCAGCCAGAGGCCAGCTTCTAGCACAACGAAGTTTGGAAACTTCGCTGAACAAACCGCGCTAAAACAACCTTCACCCAACTGAGCGCTATCCTGTATGTTTTGTTATGGATAGTTGATAGTCCAATTCATTCGTTTTAAATCATCATAGCTCAAGTTATATCTTTTTATTATTTTATAACCATTTCTTATTTCATCCCAAGAATATTTATTCAACGTATCTGTTTGAAAAAACATAAACAGATAGCGTATCCTTTGGAAGTTGTTGAAAAACGCTCTCCCAGTTTAAATGACTTACACAGCCAGGGCGTAAAACTTTACTTATATCGTATACAATATAATCATTAGTTTTAGGTAATGAATCTGGATAAAAAGTTCCATATTTCCCGCCCAGAGCAAAATAATAACCTATATTGTGCCTTGTTTTATTTACTAAATTTATCTCATATGATTTATCCATAGCCAGTTTTTCACATTGGCAACATAACGTAACTAGCAAAATGCTAATCAATCCTTTAAAATTTAGTGTTGTCTTCATTTTTATCTCCTCATTCATGGATAGTAAGTTTCCACTGTTCCATTGAAATATTGATTAAGCCAGTTTTCTCCATAATGTTTGCTAAATTTTTTTTCGGCGTGTCTATTTATCCCTCATCCCCCGTAGCGTACAAAACTACATGCTACACCATGTTCGGCGTATGGCTCTAGCCTTTGTCGCAGCTAAAAGGCATGTCCGCCTACAGGCGGAAAACTTTTGCTTTCTAAATTTGGAGCAAATATACTCATTTTCCAGATTTACCAATATCTCTCTTTAGAGATTGTCACGTAGATAAACGTGAGGTTAGGGGTAACCACCACCAAGTCCCCTGATAGAAATATCGAATTATGACACACCAATTTTAGCAAATATTCAACGACAAGTACTTAAATCAGTTAAAAATGAGAGTAATGTTAACCAGTTCATCCTCGACTAATCTACCGCTGATCTACTACTCATCTACTACTCATTTACCACTCATCTACCGCTGGTCTCCCTTCAGTTGAGTTGTTAAATTTGCTCTTCGAAAAAGTTATGGAAATTTTAGTTTTGGTTAATTTCATATTATACTTTTTCTGCTTTAAAATCCTGATTAGTGTTTACTTTATTGCAAACCTATTTCAGGATTAGATTAGGTTTCTGACCAGAAGACGCCCTTTTTTTATGAAATCATCAAACAAATTATTACATCCTAACATCCAAATTTAAAATAAATGAGTAATTTTGGGTTATACTATTCATTTTGGAGTGATTCGACACATAAATGGAACACTCGAGTGTATGGCTTTTACTCCATAAAATGCCTTTGGAGGGGGGGTGATAAGCTTTTCAATCCTGTTCATCTGATATTTAAATTAACTCATTAGCAATGAAAAAACAACTTCTTCTAGCTCTAATACTGCTTTTTGTGATCAGCTCCTATGGCCAAAGTTATGATAGTTTCTTTTCAAAAGCGAATCAAAAATTCGACCAACAGGATTATAAAGGGGCAATAGCTGACTACACGAAAGCACTAGAGATCAACACCAAGCTAACTGAAGCCTATTGTAACAGAGGATTGGCTAAAAGTATGCTCTATGATTACAAAGGTGCTCTTCTGGATTTCACTAAAGCAATAAAAGTAAACCCTAGACATGCTAACGCTTACTACAATAGAGCCCTGATAAAATATAAGATACAAGACTTCGATGGGGCAATAGCGGATAACAACAAAGCTATCGAAATAAACGGATACCTCACCGCTGCCTATTCCAACAGGGGATTGGCCAAAATGAAAAAACAAGACTATGAGGGTGCACTGCAAGACTACAATGAGGTGTTAGAAATAGATAAAAATTATGCAGATGCTTATTCTAACAGGGGAATCATAAAAACTAAACTTCAAGATTTTGATGGAGCAATAGCCGACTACTCAAAAGCCATTGAAATAAACCCAAAAATCGCAGAAGTGTACTCCAACCGTGGACTGGCCAAAGCCAACCTTCAAAACTACTCTGGTGCAATAGCTGACCTCACCCAGGCCATCACCATCAACCCTGGCTTTGCAGACAACTATTCCAACAAAGGGGCATCTAAAGAAAATTCAATTCGAAATTTCAAAGGAAGTATCGCACAATGGACCAAAGCCATAGATATGAACCCCCGATTTATTGACCTCAAATTAAGAGAAAAGGGTCTTAAAAAAGATTCATCTGCCAGCAACAAACCTTCGATTGCTGAATGGAACAAACCCATAGAGGGTTACCCAAAATACGTCAAAGGACTATACAACAGAGGAATGACAGTTGACAACAACGACTACAAAGCAGCCACAGCAGACTGGAGCAAAGTCATTGACATCAACCCCAAAAATGCAGACGCATACTTCGGTAGAGGAATCTCAAAGTCCTACTCACACGAATTCAATGGAGCCACAATTGATTTCACTAAAGCCATCGAACTTGACCCTAAAAACGCAGACAATTATTACGGAAGAGGAACA
>CANIXM010000155.1 GCA_947471245.1 Paludibacteraceae bacterium
CACTTAAATATTAAAAGTAAGCATGTGAATGTAAGTTTTTGCTTGCTGAGTTTAGATTTTGCTATATGAATCACGGGTTTTGCCATGTGAATGTTGAAAGTAAGCACGTGAATGTGAGTTTTTGCATGCTGAATTCAAGTTTTGTCTCCTGAATTAATGCTCTACTATGTGCTTGTTGAAAGTAGGCATGTATATATTTAAGTTCAGCGTGTGAACGAAGTCTTTTACATGATGAACTTAAGTTTTGTCCCCTGAATTAAAATTCTACTATACAATTATCGAATGTTGGCATGTGAATATTGAATGCCGATACATGAGTGTCTGTTTTGGCAGCTTATGAGTAAAGTGGTGGAATCTGACCACTTTAAACCTGTCGAATTCGAGGGGTTTAGAAAAACGGTAATAGTGGCTACAACAAAAACACTTACTTTAATTAGGGCGAATTCGCCCTAATTAGATAACAAAAATTAATTGATACAGTATATCAAAAACGAGCAATATTACTGTAAAAGAAGTTTCGATACGGACTTTAAAAGTGAATGGAGCTTAATATATTAGCATTACTGACATTGAGAAAAAAAAAACCAGTAGAGCTAAAAGATGTTCTTGGATATGGGATAATGGGAGGTGAAATGTAAATAACTAAGTGTGGAGATTTTCCTCCTGTAAGTTTCAAAGGATTTGAGAGTGCCTATAAATTGTTGACCGAGAAATTGCAACCAAAAGTTTATGAATATGGGTTTTTGAAAGAGTAATAATGTTTCGAAAATGTAGGGTGTTTAATCACTTATAAGTTGTATATGTAGTTAATATTGTATGTAAATTCAACCTTATAGTTTTAAATTGAAAAACATTGCATATCTTTGCACTATCAATAATATATGGCAACAACTAAAGACGAAGTAGAGCAATATCTCAAGGAACTAAGTTTTAAAATTGGGATGTGGGGCATACTGATACTAGATGACCGGTCGAAAAATGCACAATCCTTGCACGACTTAGAAATACCCCCTAACCAACGAAAAGAAATAATAGCACAGCTTATTCCCGAAGATTACTACCAAGGTCCACTTGAAGAAAAAATGCATGGTATCTTGCCAATGTGGGTGTTTGGTAAAGTAGTAAAAGGGAAAGAAATTTACATTAAAATAAGCATGGGACACCCCAGCAGTCAGGCTGTTTGTATATCCTTTCACGTAGCAGAACATTCTATCGTCTATCCCTTCAAAAAAAAGAAATCATGAAACGAGCATTAAAACAAGTGTTTAAACCAAAAGACGATGTTCATTGCGAGTTGTCCCGTCAAGTAGGGACAAGCTATCTGACCACTGAAATTTAAATTATAAACAGATGAAAAGTCCATTTACAGGTAAAGATATGTCCATTCAAAAAGAATGGAGGCAACTGAGTTTTAGAAAAGAAAAATTCAAAGTTTGTTTTCATGCGTATAAATGTGATGAAACAGGCGAGCAGTTCGAGGACGAACATCTTGCAGAACTTAATTACCTACAATTGCAAAACCAATATCGCGCGAAATACTCCATTCCGTTCCCTGCCGAAATTAAATCTATACGAGAAAAGTATGAACTGTCGGCTGTGAAAATGTCGGATGTATTAGGTTTTGGAGCAAATAGTTATCGAAATTATGAAGCAGGTGAAATTCCAAGTGAGTCGAATGCCAGATTGATTCAACTATCTGCCGATCCACACGAATTCAGAAAATTGATTTCTCTGAGTAAAGCCATTGATGGAAAGCTGCTCGATAAAACAAATACTAGAATAGAAAAAATTCTACTCGAGTTGAAAGACGAGAAAATAAAATCAGCCATTGAAAATTATTTGTTTGTTGAGAAACAGGCAAATACGCTCACTGGGTTTATAAAACCCAGTTTGGATAAATTTGCTGAAATGGTATTGTTTTTCAGTCAGGAACTCAGCCCAATGAAAACGAAGTTGAACAAATTGTTGTTTTATGCAGATTTTCTTCACTTCAAACAAACAGGATTTTCAATGAGTGGGGTAAGCTATAAAGCGATACAGATGGGTCCAGTACCCAATAATTTCCAAAGTTTATATGAATATATTGCTAATAACGAAATCGTTGACATTAAGAGTATTGCATTCACCGACGAAATTATTGGCGAACAATTTGTACCTGTTGTTGGAAAACAATTTGACAGTTCATTATTTTCTGAAGTAGAAATTCAAATTTTACAGTCGGTCTGTGATAGGTTTAGAAACGCTAGTACTCAAGAAATGATTGACATTAGCCATCAAGAAACTGCATGGATAGATAACGAGAATACAAAAAAAACAATTGATTATTTTTTTGCTTTTGACTTAAGTATATGATATTAATTTTATTGTCATATTTGTTGAAATCATTTCAAGTTATCGGTTTATTCAATAAAGACCTCTATCTCTATCCCTTTCTCCCACCCGAAAAGACGGGACAAGTATCCGAAAGGGTACAAGGTAGCTCATTTTATGGATTTCGTGTCGTTTTTTCGAATGTTGCTAATTTCATGTTTCATACTTCATAAGTTAGACTTCGCTCTTTAAGTCTCCGCCAGCTGGCGGAGATTTAGTGTACCAGCATTATTGCCAGATGGATGAAGTTCTAAATATTCCCCTTCTCAATATCCAAGAAGTATTTATAAGTTCCTACCATCAGTTCATCGCAGGCTTCTTCGTCAACAACCAATACTCCTTTGGGGTGCATTTGTATGGCACTGACGGTCCACTGGTGTGAGATGGACTCTTCTACAGCATGACGCACAGCACGGGCTTTAGAGTGTCCGCTGGCTAGAATGACCACTTCTTTCGCATCCATGATGGTGGCTACACCCACGGTGAGCGCTTTGTGTGGAACGTGCTTGCTTTCATTCCCGAAAAACCGTGAGTTGGCAAGGATCGTATCGGTGGTGAGTGACTTCTGACGAGTCCGCGAAGCTAGAGACGACCCCGGTTCGTTGAACGCAATATGTCCATCCACACCCACACCTCCCAAGAATAAATCAATGCCGCCCACAGCTAGTATTTTGGCCTCATACTCCTCACACTCTTTCTCTAAATTGCTCGCATTGCCATCAAGGATGTGGATGTTGGCAAGATGTATATCAATTTTACTAAAGAAGTTTTTCCACATAAAGCTGTGGTAACTTTGTTCGTGGTTCACGGGAATGCCCACATACTCATCCATATTGAAAGTCACTACATGTTCAAATGACACTAGCTTTTGTCGGTTCATCTCCGCCAGTATTGCATACACACCCAGTGGCGTTGAGCCTGTGGGAAGCCCAAGTACATAAGGTCTTTGGGCAGTGGGCTGAGCATCATTTATTTTCCTAGCAATATAGTTGGCTGTCCAGGTGGCTATCCGATTGTAATCTGGCTGAATGATGAGTCTCATGGTGTGTGGATTTGATGGGTTGCTGATTTCAAAGATAGTGATTAATTGATTTTATCCTATTTATTGGACAAAAAATAATAGCACTGTTGAATTTTGTTTTATAAGGATCTGATGTCAACCTACAACAAAATGATTGTACGTGAAGTTAATGGGATGTTTTAAATTATGACCAAACTAATTGATTCGTAGGTTCAGAACTTGTGCATTGGATTGGGAGTTCAAAAAAAATCAATCCCTTAGGGATTGCCCATTGTTAACCCCCAGTTCTGACTGGGGGATTAACAATATGTAGATAGAAAGAACCCCGTAGTGGGTTCACCAATAGATACAAAGCACTTGGTCAACCCACTTCGGGGTTGTATTTTTGGGTTATTATTAACCCCCAGTTTCGCATTGCTCACTGGGGGTCCCGTAAAGTCGGGATGTACCATTAACTGCGGGTTATACCTACGGTGTTTTAACCTGCCAAAGGCTATGCGTCAACTTGTTTACTTGTTTACTTGTTTACTTGTCTACTAATATTCAATACGCCGATTCGAACTGCTCCAAGAAGCGTACATCATTTTCTGAGAAAAGTCGGAGGTCTTTAACTTGAAATTTTAAATTGGTGATGCGCTCTACTCCCATTCCAAATGCAAATCCAGAATAAACTTTGGAGTCAATACCACAGTTTTCAAGCACATTGGGGTCCACCATGCCACAACCCAAAATTTCTACCCAACCAGTGTGTTTACAGAATGGACATCCTTTTCCACCACAGATATTGCACGAAATATCCATTTCGGCACTAGGTTCGGTGAATGGGAAATAGGAAGGACGAAGGCGAATGTCAGTTTCTGCTCCAAACATTTCTTTGGCAAAATACATCAAGGCTTGCTTGAGGTCTGCGAATGAAACATTCTTGTCAATATAAAGTCCTTCTACCTGATGAAAAAAGCAGTGAGCACGGTAAGATATGGCCTCGTTGCGATACACACGTCCTGGGAAAAGTAAACGGATGGGTGGCTTTTGGTTGGCCATCACGCGCGATTGAACGGATGATGTGTGTGTGCGAAGCAGTATGTCAGGGTTTTGCTCAATGAAGAAAGTGTCTTGCATGTCACGAGCTGGATGCTCTGGTGGAAAGTTAAGTGCACCAAATACATGCCAATCATCTTCTATCTCAGGACCTTCGGCAATACCAAACCCTATGCGTGCAAATATCTCAATGATTTCATTTTTTACCAATGAAAGTGGGTGACGAGTGCCCAGCTTGATGGGATCGGCCGTACGTGATAAATCTGATTTTTGTTGGTCGTCCAAAGTGCTTTCAAAACTGTCTTTCAGTTCATTAAACTTTTCTTGAGCTGCATTTTTCAGTTCATTGAGCAATTGTCCCACCTCACGTTTCTCCTCATTGGCCACATTTCTAAAGTCATTGAACAAATTGCTTATTTCGCCTTTTTTACTTAAATATTTGATTCGAAGGTTTTCAAGTTCTTCCAGATTGTTTGCGGCTAGTTGGTTTACCTCATTAAGTAGGCCGTCAATTTTACTTTTCATAATTTTTAACAATTAAAATATTAATTTAACCACGTAATTGGATGTCAGAGCATTGAATGTACATTAACTGTTAATCGAAGTGGTATATGCGGGTACAAAAGTAATCAAAATTCCAGAAAGATGCCTAGCGATTAAAAATATTAGAACTAAAGCCCTATTTTGTAACAAATTTCGCTATATTTGTGAACTCAAATCACAAATATTTGTATGCAAATCCAATCAATTTTAGATTTTCTAACCGAGTTAAAAGAAAACAACAATAGAGAGTGGTTTTCGGAGAATAAATCTCGTTATGAAATACTTAAGTCCGAATTTGAAGTGTTCAGTAAGGACTTAATTGCAGCCATTTCGGTTTTTGACGAAGACATTAAGCATGTAGAAGCAAAGGATTGTATTTTTAGGATCTATAGAGACACTCGTTTTTCGCATGACAAAACACCATATAAAACTCACTTTGGCGTATTTATAGCCAGCAGTGGCGGTCGTAAGAGCCAACG
>CANIXM010000156.1 GCA_947471245.1 Paludibacteraceae bacterium
AGAATTTCATCCATAAGAGTGATTGAAAGCGTAGATCCCGCTTTGGATAAAGAAGCTCTTAGAGTAGTTTCATTAATTCCATTTCATTTTATTCCAGGTACTTATAAAGGTGAAATAATAGATGTGAAATATGAGTTGCCTGTAAATTTTAAATTGGTAGGAGAAAAACCTTCAAAACTTATTCGTGTTAAACACAAAGCGATAGCGGAAAAAATTAATGATGAAGATGTTTATGAGGTTACTGACCGTAAAGCTAATATCATTGGCGGTGAAGATCGAATCTATAGCATATTTAAGGAAAATCAAGTAAGCATTCCAGTCTCCGACACTTCCAATATAAAAGTTGGAACGGTAGTTCTCAAATGCATTATTGATAAAAATGGAAGAGTCCTACATCCAAAAATCATATCTAGTGTTTCAGATACATTGGACAAGGAAGCCCTTCGGTTATTAACAAAACTTCCAGATTTTTGTCCTGCAAAAAACTTTACAGAAGCAAAAGATCAAGACATAAAACCTGTAAATTCAACAATTATACTTCCTATCGGTTTTGTGTCTGATAAAACTCAAAAAGCAATTTCTCAGACACCTTTTAATGCTTCAAAAATTGATATCTCAGATACCAATATCTATAAATGTGGTGAAACACAACCTCAATTTCCAGAAGGAGAATTAAAACTGATGGATTTTCTTGCTCAAAATGTAAGATATCCTGAAATGGACTTAAGAAGACATGTTCAAGGAAAAGTGGTTATTCAATTTGTGGTTAACAAATCAGGCAAAGTTACAGAACCTAAAGTAGTAAGAAGTGTATCCCCAACTACAGATGCAGAGGCAATTCGAGTGATTAATTTACTGCCGGACTTTATTCCTGGCAGGATTAATGGAGAGCCTGTTAGCGTATCATACACTCTTCCAATTTCATTTAAGCTTGCAGAATAAATTCTATTCCGAACCTATACCATTCAACCATTAAATGGCTACACATCCATTCTTGGAGGGTATTTCTAAATTATTCGTACATTTGTTGTATTGATGACACTTTCACTTTCCGATTGACACATGCAGCAATTCCTACACATTCTTAAGCAATACTGGGGCTATGATGAATTCAGAGCTCTTCAGGCTGACATTATCCAAAGCATAGCCGATGGAAAAGATACGCTGGGATTGATGCCCACTGGTGGAGGAAAATCGCTAACCTTTCATGTTCCCGCAATGGCTATGGATGGGGTGTGCATTGTGGTCACGCCACTGATAGCCTTGATGAAAGATCAAGTCGATAATCTCAAGTCAAAAGGCATTAAAGCAGCTGCCATTTACTCAGGCATGATGCCTTCGGAGATACTTCTTACGCTTGACAATGCGGTGTTTGACGCTTATAAGTTTCTATACGTGTCGCCCGAACGGCTAGCTACTCCCATTTTTATGGAGAAGGTAAAGCAGATGAATGTCTGCCTGATAGCGGTAGATGAGAGTCACTGCATCTCACAATGGGGATATGATTTTCGGCCGTCCTACTTGCGCATTGCCGATATTCGAGATTTATTGCCAGATGTTCCGGTACTTGCCCTTACTGCCACTGCTACCCCCGAGGTGGCAAAGGACATCCAACAACAACTGCGCTTTAAAATGCCTAATGTATTTCAAAAAAGTTTTAATCGCTCGAATCTAGCCTACGTAGTCCGCACAGTTGAGAATAAAGACGAAAATCTACTGAAAATTTTAAACAATGTGCCTGGTACGTCAGTAGTCTATGTTCGCAATAGAAAAAAAACCAAAGAAGTGGCCGATTTTCTTAATGCCAATGGCATATCTGCTGAGCATTTTCACGCTGGACTAAGCAATGACTCTAAAGATGAACGTCAAGCCAGATGGAAAAATGGCGAGACACGCGTCATTGTTTCTACTAATGCTTTCGGCATGGGGATAGACAAAGCTGAGGTGCGAACGGTGGTTCACTTGGATTTGCCAGACTCACTAGAGGCTTATTTCCAAGAAGCTGGACGGGCAGGTCGTGATGAGAAAAAAGCTTATGCTGTGCTCCTTTACAACAATGGTGATGCCACCAAACTCAAAAAGCGCATAGCTGATAGTTTTCCTGACAAAGATATGATTCGAAAGGTTTACGAAGCATTGGGCAATTACCTGCAAATAGGTGTAGGGTCGGGATTGGACAATGTGTTTGCTTTTGACCTAGGTGATTTTTGCACCAAGTTTCATCTGTCCATCCTCATTGCTTACAACAGCCTGAAATTACTCCAACAAGCTGGATATATCGAACTCACCGACGAGCAAGACAGCGCCTCCAGAGTCCTTTTCACGGTTAGCAAAGACGATTTGTATAAATTCAGACATAACTCTACCCAAGAGCAACTCA
Source organism: Paludibacteraceae bacterium (assembly GCA_947471245.1). Classification (GTDB taxonomy): domain Bacteria; phylum Bacteroidota; class Bacteroidia; order Bacteroidales; family Paludibacteraceae; genus Paludibacter. Next base: position 2,381 of record CANIXM010000156.1, read on the forward strand.
TCCATATTCTCCTTCGCTCCTACACTGGACTCTTTACCGACTTTGCTTCTATCAACGAAGAAACGATTGCTAAACGACTGGGATGGAAGCGTGATGAACTCTACCAACTGCTAGTGGGTCTTGCCAAGGAAGGAGTCATCAGATACATTCCTCGCAAAAAAACTCCATTTCTCACTTTCATCCGCGAGCGTGAAGAAACTGACCGAATTATACTTGGTAAGGAGGCTTATGATGATAGGAAAGAACGATATATTTCTCGTATACAGAGTGTTCTCGGTTATGCCCAGGAGCTGAATCATTGTCGAAATCAGGTTTTACTTCAGTACTTTGGTGAAAAGGACACCGATGCGTGTGGACAATGCGACATTTGTCTCAAGAAAAAAGAAACCGAAGTGAGTGATGACGATTTTGAGCAAATCAAAAGCAGTATTATCTCTTCACTTGCTTCCGAAAAACAGACGCTGAATGTTTTGGTTAAAAGCACTCATTTCAAAGAAGCAAAAGTGATTCAAGTGGTTCGGTTTATGCTGGATAATGGTGTAATCATTCAAGATGAACAATTGAAGCTAGGGATAAAGAAATGAGAAAGTCGATATTGGACATAATAAAAATAGGCACATCGGCTGGTGCTGTCACCTCCACTGCGTGATGCAATTGGCACCACTCTAATCAACTGGAAATAAATACTCAAACAGAAACAAATGAACAAAACTGTAAGAATATCCGCCACTATTCTCACTGTCACGCTGATGGTGTCTTGCTATACACGTGGCTACTTGGCATCACCACCTCCAAAAATCATGGCCAAGCAAGACAAGCGCATGATCAATGCAATCAAAACCTACGGACGTACTGGCGACTGGATATTGGTAAGAGGCTACTTGAAATCGTCGGACTTTATAGCTGATGTAACGGGTGGCGTGTTCAGTCATGCTGCGATATTGGACAGAGAATTGAACCAAGTGATAGAATCGGACCACACGGGAGTACACGCAACGTCCCTGAACGTATTTACCGAAGAGTCGCATCGGATGGTGATAGTAAGACCAAAATGGAGAGTCAACAGAAAGGCAGGCAAAATGGCGGTTGAACAAGCTCGAAAACTAATTGGCAAACCATATAATTTCACAGGGTTAATAGGCATTCCCACGCCAAATAGTTATTATTGTTCGGAGCTGGTTACCCATGCCTATAAAGCATTTATTCATAAATCCGAAAAGCTACCCAAAGTCATTACTCCGCTTGAACTACTCAACTGGGGGCGAATAGTATATGACACTGGCGTACGCACATTGCCCTCAGACAGTGTGATGAATGCAGACAATGATGACTAATGTGTTGAAATTAAAAGGGGCAAGACATGGTCTCACCCCTTAAAAAGTATAATGTTTATTATGGCAAAGTATTCAAGTATTTTTCTACAAGATTAATATATTTGGTATCATTCAGATTGGAATGAATCTTAGGCATCCGCTTTTTAACATCCGTGCTAAGCATTCTACTTATTATCTCTGCTTTCATACCTGGATCTAAGATATGAGATTCCTCTAAAGAAACATCAAATTTCAGATTCAGACTTGAATAATCATAAGCATATCCTTCTGGGCTGTGGCAATGAGCACAATTTGTATCAAGATAACCTCTTACTCGTTTTTCGACTGTTTGAGTTGTATCACTATACGCAGGAACAGAAAGAAACGAACTAGAATTTACTGAACTCATTATACCCTTTTGACTAAAAAACTCCAATTGATTGATGGCAGGCGCCCACGGTCTAGTCATATTAAGATTTTTCATTTGGAAATGTATTGGAAGAAATGTTCCTAATGTTTTTTGAGTATGACACTGCCTACATTGAAACTCAGATGCAATTTTAAAATCGAACTTATAAGCTTTTCCATTTTCATTTATCCAAGATACAGGAACTGATTTCCCCGACAATACAAAGTAGGCCTCATTTTGAGAAGCATCCCACGCGTAAGCCTTTCCAGTCCATTTTTCACCATCATATAAGACAACTCTAGTTTCTACAAGTTGCTTGCCCAAAGAATGATTCCGTTTGTCCTTCCAGTAATAAAATGTTTTTAATAAGATAGTACCCGATGGGAATGTGGGTAATCCATTGCCATTAGCTGGAGGTACAATTTTTTTTCCTACTGGCACATAAATCAAGTCTTGTTTCTCACAGGAGTCGTTGTATGAATTGTTAATACCCTCATATTCTATATAGGAAGAGTTGTTTTGAAGATTACTTGGTGCTCCTTCATATATGTTTAATTTTGACAAAGTATCAGGCAACACTTTGATCTCCATTTTCAAATCATCTTCTTTTTGTTTACAAGAAGCTAGATTAATTGCAATAACTAACATCAAAATCGCTGTTGCAAATGACATTTTAAATGATCTCATAGTTTAAAAATTAAATGAACAATCTACTAAATAACTCAGAAATATGTACAGTAACTTAGGGCAATTGAGAAAAATATTGTTTAATAAGCTCTATCTGTTGATAATCTATTAAAGTTGAATGTACTTTTGGCATCCATTTCCTGGGGTCCTTACTTAGCATCCTATTAATTATATCTGTTTTTCGATCGATGATTCCAGTTGAATCTAATGGCACTTCATATTCAAAGTTCAAATCACTTCTAGACCATGCTGTTCCATTTGGATTATGACAATAAGCACAGTTGGCCGATAAATAGCCTCGTACACGTTTCTCCAATGGTTCATTCAAATCATATTTTTTTGCCACACTGATAAATTTTGTAGGATCTGCTTGTTCCATTTTCCCAATTTGTTGAAAATAGGTTATTTGATTAATAAATGGTTCAGCAATTCTAGTGGTGTTTATATATTTCATTTTGAATCCAATAGGCATAAAATAACCAGTATTTACCTCTGTGTGGCATTCCATACATCCACCCTGCTTCGCTATATTGAATGTGAAATTATGAGATTTACCTTCCTTGTCAAAGTAAGAAATATCATAAGATTTTCCATTTTTAACAGCATAAGCATTTGTCATTTGATCATTCCAAGCGTATGTAACACCTTCC
>CANIXM010000157.1 GCA_947471245.1 Paludibacteraceae bacterium
CATACGTCTAATTTTCCCAAAATTAATATCTTCATATTTCGTAGGGTAGTTTTGAAAACCATGCATCAACACAATATTTTTATGATTCAAAATACTTATTGCATTTTCAATCTCATATACAGTTGATCCGCCAACCCCTAATACGACTTTGGTCTGTTCAAGAATCTTACTCTTCAAATGACTAAGTAAATTGAAATCATTCAAACACACAGAATGAATTTCAACTATGTCAGGATTAAAACCCATACCAAAGTCAATGGCCTTCTTATCATTAAAAAGCAACATTAATTTCTTTCCACTTTTCAAGGCAAGGTTTAATACTTCAGCCCATTGTTGTTCGTCATAAAGTCTATCTTTCAACCATTGATAGGCTGGATGATCAGTATGCATATATTCATCAACATCCAATGTGATATGAATTTTAATGTATTCTGCATCAGTCTTTTGAGAAATACTCTCTATCAAATCCTTGAAGAAATAAAAATCACCATCATGGTGCATCGCTGTTTCTGCTATTAAATGCATACTAAATGTTTAGGAAGAGTATTTTAGCTAAAAAATCAATCAAATTTAATTTGTTGAATATCGTTTTGTGCACGCTGATATTCCTCGTGTGAACCAATATCCAACCAGTATCCCAACAAAGGATAGGATACTACCTTCATTTTTAAACTTATAAGTAGTTCCATCAAATCCGTTGTATTATAAAACTGATCCTTAGGAATAAATTTCAAAACTGACTTTTTCATCAAATAAATTCCACCATTGGAATAATATGTATAGGTTGGTTTTTCTACAAAATCAACAATTTCTTCATTGTTGGTTTCTAAGACAGCGTACGGAATAGTCACATTATAAGGGATTGTGACCACAGCAAAATCGGCATTGCATTTCAGAAAATAGAGAAAAAAGTGCTCATAGTCAATATTGGTCAGTATATCCGAATTGGTAACCAAAACATAATCATGTTCTAAATTATCAATTTTAGACGCTGCCCCTATCGTTCCTAATGGTTCATCTTCATGGACATACTGAATCGAGATATTTTTGTCATTACCATCACCAAATTTATGTTCAATCTGGTCACCTAAATAATTTACAGAAATCCAAAAGTCGTCAATTCCAAACACTGTCAGTCTGTTCAAATTATGTTCCAAGATAGCTTTATCTCCTACTTTCAAAAGCGGCTTAGGCACTGAATCCGTCAGTGGTTTAAGCCGTTTTCCACGCCCCCCTGCCATTACTACTGCATCTATTGGCAAATAGGATTTTAATAACCGAAAATTCACTACATTGACAACCCTATTTTCGGAATCGAGAATGGGGATAATTCTAAAATTATTTTGACGATATTCAATTACTTTTTCAAGATTCAGTTCTCCTTTTCTAATGTAGCGTGGATTGGGCTGTGTAATCTGCTCAACTTTATCTTCAAGTCCAAACCCTTTTAAAAAACCACGTCTGACATCCCCATCTGTCAAAGAACCCTTTAATTTATTATCTGCATCGACGATAAAAAGGATTGCATCTTTGGCCAGAATATTAAATCGTCCTAACGCCTCTCGAATCGTACTCCCTTCTTTCAATAAATGATTATTAAAAGGTCCCATCTTAATTGATTTTTTTTAATATTTTGAGAATTTTTTCTGATGTATTGCCGTCTCCGTAAAATTCGGCACCCAGTACCGATTGAGTAACCTCAATAAGCTTTACGGTTTGCAAAATCTTATCCTTCAAAATTGGAACGGAGTAGATATTCGGTGTCTGAATTCGTCCCTTTTGGCGATCTCCAAGATTAATTACAAATTTCGGGAAAAATGAAGCTTCCAGAAAACCACTTGATGTATTTCCCAACAGAAAACTACAGTATTTCATACATGATAAGTAACCTTTCATACCAAAAGATTCCACAAGGAATATATTCGTGTTTTGTAGTGCAAATTTTTGAATTTCATTGCGAATCATCAACCCCGAAGTGTCATAATTAGGCATAGTAATTATGATTTGATATTTCTCATTCAATTCAGCCAATGCTTCCAATAAATTGGCGATATACACTTCATTTTTATCGTAAGATATTGTTTCTGGCTGAAATGTAGTGAGTATTGTTGGTTTTGATAAATCTATGTCATATCGAGTTTTAAACTCTTCAAGAGTGTACAAGGTAGTTGCTTTCAAGTTTTCTATGGTAAGTGCACCAACATTAAAAGTATTTTCTGGTTTATCACATATTTGAATAGCTCTTTGGCGGTATTCTTCTGTTGAAACAAATAAATACTCTGACATAAGTGAAATCCCATGTCTGTAGGCATTGTCAATGGCTCCAAGTGTTGTTTCGCCAGCATGCAAGTGTGCAAATTTAACGTTAAAGGGAGATCCTGCAACAACCGCGGCAAACATTTCATATCTATCTCCCAACGCAAACACTAAATCAAATTTTTCCCTATCCCAAAAGGAAGCAAATTTTTTTATTGTTTCTCCAATCGAACAGGCTATGTGATAAGGTGAATCTCCCTCTGGTATTGTTTCTATTCGATGATTTACTTGAAAATTATTATTCTCAATTTCAACAATTGTATTACCATGCCTATCAGAAAAATGAGTACCAAATGCGATTATCTCAGGTTGAAAGTCAACATCATCAAATAATCTTTTCAATAAAGGGATATAACTACCAAAATCGGCACGTGAACTTGTTAAAATTCCAATTCTCATTATAATACTATTAAATCATCTGAATGAAAATCTCTTGCAGCAATCTGGCCAATAACATCATTCCACAGCATAGGAGAGATACCTGTACCAGGACGCTTTACTGTAATATTTTCTTCTGAAAACATTTCTCCACATAAAATATTCTGCTTTGCAACAATGCTTTTTCGTGCAACAACCAAATTTTCTCTTTCAGAGTTGGATACTCGCTTAACTCCATCACCCATTGCTTTTTCAATATGGCGGATGCTTTGAATCATTGTTCTCAATTCGTGGGGCTCTAGACTTGCTTTATGATCTGGCCCTTCCATATTTCTGTTCAAAGTGAAATGTTTCTCAATTATTGATGCTCCAAGTGCAACTGCAGCTATTGGCACCTCTATGCCCAACGTATGATCGGAATATCCTACATTTAATTGAAAAGCATTCTTCAACGTTAACATCGAATTCAAATTAACATCTTCAAAAGGAGTTGGATACTGAGTATTACAGTGTAACAATGTTATATTTTCTCTCAATGTTCCGGCATCAATCAATACGTTTAGGGTTTCCTCTACTTCAAGTTGTGTTGACATTCCTGTAGATAGTATAATTTTATCATTGAATGCACCGACCTTGCGCAAATAAGGGTAGTTAGTAATTTCACCTGACGGGATTTTCCAATAATCGAGTGACAATGATGCCAAAAAATCTACGCTTTCTAAATCAAATGCTGTAGATAAAAACTTAATATTACAATGTTTACAGTAATCAACTAATTCAATATGAGCTGCCACATCCAGCTCATATTTTCTTATCATTTCTATCTGAGTATTACCCTCTTCAGGCGCATTATTCTCCTGATAGGTGGCTTTAGGAGCATATATAGATACTACATTACTGGATTTGAATGTTTGAAATTTGACATAATCGGCACCTGCTTCTGCAGCAACCTCAATCAATTTCTTAGCCACCGATAAATCTCCATTATGATTTACACCCGCTTCTGCGATGACGATTACATTATGTTCTATGTTTGTCATAAAAATTTAAAGTAGCAACTAAATTAAACTATTCAACTTTTCTGCAGTAATATACACTTTTGACTTATTACCTTTTTCCAATAAAATTATCTTAGATTCTTCATTTCCATAATCTTTAAGAATATTTTCTGCCAACTCCAAATAGGACATGCACTCCTGACTTACATTATAAACCCCATCCAAATTCTGAGTTTTAACAATCTTTTCAATCGTCTCAAGTAAATAATCTATAGAAATGAAGGAACTGACCCTCTCACCTTTACCCCATACTGTTATTGTATTTTTATTTTTTAGCTCATCCAACATTATTGAATAAATTCTATCAGACCTCATTCCTTCACCTATTGTCTGAGACAATCGAAGGTTAATAACCCTAATACCTGAGTCCTTCAAAAAGAAGCTAAATAACTCTTCACTACAAAACTTAGAAAGGCTATACAGACATTCATGATTTGAACTTGGTTTAATGCCAGATTCTTCAGAATAAACACCGTCTAATGCTGGATAAACACCAATAGTAGAGAAATTAATTAAGCTTTTGGGATTTAACTTTTTTGCTATTCGAACTACATTTTCTGTAATTCTTAAATTATCATACAGCAATTTCATACTGTCAAAGTTGTGATTAGTGGCCAGTATTGATGCACAATGGATAATCACATCCACATTAGCAAACAAGTCCTCATTCTCAAATGCTCCTATGCTTTCAATGTCGTTTAATAAGTCATACTCTACAAAATTATCAATTTCTTTTTTAACTTTATCTACACAAATAACTGTATGGTTTTTTGAAAATGTCTCATTGATAGCACTCCCTATAAATCCACTAGACCCTAATATTACTATCTTCATCTCTGTGCTCCGGGTATAAACATTTCATCAAAATAGCGAACAACTTTTCCTTCTTTGAGTGATTTTTTATTTATCTCTCTTCCCAACACGTAAGCAATTATTGTTTCCACTTCGTTAAATCCAAATAATGCTCTTATATAAGTTGTACCTGAGTGTCTTGCATTTATTTCAAAGAGTTTCGGTATGCCTGAATCATCAAGTCGGAGTTGAAAATTACAAGCACCAAAAATATTGAGTTTATTGGCAATGTCAAAAATATATTTCTTAATAATTTCTGGAAATTCATACTCGTAAACTGCAATGTGTGTATTTCCATCCTTGAGTTGCCTTCGTAACACTATAGAATCAAAGTAGTTGTCCAATCGAACAACTCCGCAAGTATATTCAGATTCGTCATCACCAATATATTCTTGGACGATTGGCATTTTGATTGAATTGGCTCTATCCTTCAATTCTTCTTCCGAATTTACAAGATATACACCTCTACTTCTATATCCGTTACGAGGTTTTATTATGCACGGAAATGTAATTTTATTTAGTTCTGCGAAGTCAAAGATGCTTGTGTTAGGGTAATACAGCTGATTTTCACGTAGAAATTGATATGTAAGAAATTTGTCGTCAGCAATTCGAATTACACTTTGATCACTAACAATTACAATACAACCAGTTTCATTTTCAATTCTATCTTTCAATAATGCAAACTTAATCAGCTCAAAATCAACTCCTATAAATAGTATCCGAATATTGTTATTCCTAATAATACTTATTACGGTATCTTCCCACTGTAATTCCAACTCTGGTTTTAATAA